>JAHITG010000472.1 GCA_018817865.1 Spirochaetota bacterium | reverse complement strand
TTTATCATCTTTCTATAAAATTCGGTTCCGGGGAAAGGTGTAAGAATACTGAATATTGCCCGCTGTAAAGTGACGGTATCTAAAAAATTTAATGTATGGGAAAATGAATTCAGATCATCAAAATCAAATCCAAAAATGAATGCAGGACATATGGGGATATTATATCGTTTAAATATTTCAAATATTTCTTTATATTTTATAATTTGATTATGGCTTTTTTTTACAGAAATCAAACTTTCATGATTTAAGGACTCAAAACCAATAAAAGTTGATATACAACCTGCTTTTTTTAATAGAGAAAGTAAATCCGAGTGGCTAATAATAGTTGTAGAGACTTCACAATGGAATTTTATTTCTTCCTTTGCTAACTCTTTTAGTAATTCTTTAAAGTAGCTTTGATTATAAAGAAAATTATCATCTGTAAAATTAAATAAAGTGGCACCATGTATTTTTTTTAAATCTCGTATTTCTTGTATTACATGGGATACAGGTTTACATCGTTGTCTGGTTCCGTGTATGACTTTTACACTACAAAAAGTGCAGTTTAACGGACATCCTCTGCTTGCTTCAATTGCAAAATAATTTGATTTTTTTCCGAATCCTACTTTCATGTAACGGTTTGTATCTATTAAACTATAATCAGGCAGCATCAAATTTAATCTTGTCAGATCGACGAAATTATTATTCTTGTATATTTTTTTTATTTTTTTCTTTGTTAAAAAATCATCAATCAGAAGTTCGAAATTTTTTTCTGCTTCTGCAACAACGATTGAATCTGCATACGGAAGACACTCCTGATAATTACATGTTGCATGAGTGCCCCCCAAAATAACTGGGATATTTCTGCTTCTGAAATAATTACTGATATCAATTACCCTTGGGAAAGTACTTGAAAATACTGTTGTGATCCCTACCATGTCGAAATCTTCTTTGAAAGGTATATCTTCAATAAATTCATCAACTATTTTTGTTTTTACCTGTGGATATTTTTTTACTAAGGAAGCGAGAATAAGAAGATTCAGGGGTGGGAATGAACCTAACTTAAATTTAATCAGGTTCCCTTTTTCATCATATTTTGATGGATTAATAAGCAATAATTTCATAATATTCTCTACACTATAGGTAAATAAATTTTAAATACTGTTCCATTATTTAAATTGCTTGAAAATTGTATATCACCATTATATTTTTTTATTATTTTCCTGCAAAATGTTAAGCCGAGGCCAAGGTTTTTTGCGCTTGTTGAAAAGAAAGGATTAAAAATTTCGTGCCTGTGTTTTACGGGAATACCCGGGCCGTTATCCTGTATGCTAATAACAATATTCTTTATTTTTTTATATCTATTTGTATTAACGCGGATATCAATTTTTTTATTTTTATTTTGATCATGGGTCTTTAAAACATTAAATGAATTGTTTACTATATTATTTATTAACATTAATATATCTTGTCTGTTGAATTTTTTTTTAAGGTTATTATTAATGGTTAAATTAATGGCAATATCGTACTGTTTTAAATAAGATTTCCTGTTGTCAACATATTCTTGTATTATTGATTTTATGCTTTGGATGTCATATGCTGTTTCATGGTAATTATTCAGGATCGATTTGCTGATATTTAAACTCTCCTGAATGATACTGCTGGTACTATTAATTGTATAGGTGATATCTTTGTAATTATTATTAATGATTTCTATTCTATTAAGTATATTGGCAAAACGGTTTTTATTGATTTTATTTTTTGACAAACGAACAAGTTGAATTAATATACTCTGGTTTTCATCCAATATGTTTTCCCTTTTTAGATTATTATACAAAATATTTATGGAGCTGGTACTGCTTTTTATTTCATGTGCGATTATGCCGGCAAAATTTTCCTTTATGTAGTCTCTTTCCTCAGAAAGATATACTTTATTTTTATTCAGCTTTTTTTTATATATTTTTTCCAGTTCCTTAATTTTACTATTGATCACTCTTTGTAGTTCAATATTCTTTTGGCTCAATAAATTATTTAATGCAATATTTTCTTGAGTCTTTAATCTTAATTCTTTATATTTTTTTTCTAACAAATTATATTTTTCTTTTACAATTTTTTTTGTTTCAATTATTGTTTTTAACTTAACGAAAGTAGAATAATATAATCTCTTAAAAAATGATTTTTGCGGTTCCCATTCAATTTCCCATGTACAGCGCTGGTCACCTTTTCTTACACATTTGGTTTCAAGAGCTGTTGTTTTTAAATTCCATATTTCAGGAATTGATATAAATATACCTCTGTTCCATTCACATATATCTTTAGATGGTATAACAGGCCCTTTACTTAAAGTTATTTCTACTTTATTTTTGTTTATAATTTTTGATGATGCAGATTGAACCCGGTCCCAGAATTCCAGCATTTTGGGAACCATTTTAAAAGTCAATAATGGATTACTGAATAATTTATATAGAAGATTAATAATACCAACAGTATTCTCTTTGGTCGATGCTTGTCCAATATTATACCCGATATTATTATCTTTTAATAATAGCTTTGCATTTCTGAACAGATCAATAATTGTCTTGCAGTCCATCCAGTTGTTCTCATCAGTTAAAAATTCTTCTGAAAAATTTATTCCTTTCAGCAGTTTGTGGATATCCCCATTGTGATGTTTTACATACTGGATAATAGCATTTGCACTTCTGCAGTTTATCTCTTTATTGGTCACTAGAGATGATTCCTGTTTGAATTCGTTTTTAAGATTTTTAATTTTTGATTTTTCCACTTCAAGGAACATTGGAATTACATACTTTTGAAACTCATTTATATATGTCGGAATAGAAGTGATTTTAAAGCCAAGTTTGATATAGAACTGTATATTAAGAGGAAGCTGGAACCCTTTCTTTTCCAGAATTTGTAAAGATTTATAATTCAGCTTCAGGTTCCTGTCTGATTGTTTAATAATGTTATTATCATAAAGTACGAACCGTGGTGTATCATTATTTTCATTGGTATTTAAGGGCAGGGTCGTTAGATCCGGGTGTATTAAGTTTTTTATTTCCGCAATCCGGTAAATAATTCTCACACTCCTGCTGTCATCTGTTCCTGTGTTTGCAATGGTGCATAAGTATTTAATATTCATTTTTTTGATATATTTAAATATAAAGATCAGGAAGTTCGTCAATATATTATTGTCGTTCAACTGATTGGAAACGATTAATTGAGAAAACTCAACCGGATGAAGGTTGTTCTTTTTTAATAAAGAAAGATTAAAGTGATTTTCAATGGGTAAGCTGGATTTTGGATTTGTTCTTGCCCCTTTGATCAGGCGAACATAAGCGTAGACCTTATCACTTTCAACAGCGATGAAATGGACTATCCTGCCTTCTGATTTATTCTTCTCTTTTGATTTTATCTTACTTACAGAGGTGATATCTGGAAAAAAGTGTTTATAAAATATATCAATATGGTTAAAGTCTTCTTTTGAATCAGCAATTCGGTATTCCAAAATTATTGCTCCTTGAGGGGTAGCCGAATAATAAATGTAGTACCATGATTCTTTTTTGATTCCACATCAATAGTCCCCCTGTGCTGGAGAACCATTTGGTTGACAATATACATTCCCAGACCAAGCCCGTTAGAATTTCGATTTGAAAAGAAAGGCTCAAATATATTCTTTTTTACATTCTCATCCATACCCGGGCCGTTATCAGTAATTGAGATCTCTGCAAAATGCTTCAGTTTTTTCGTACTGATGATGATCTCTCCGCTTTTTTTCATAGCGGTTCCTGCGTTGTTCATAATATTCTGAAGTATGCGATGAAACTTTTCTTTATCAATGAGGCATGTTATGTTCAGCTTGAGATTTGATTTTATTGTGATTCTGTTTTTTAGAAATTCTGATTTTATCTTATTTATATAAATTTTGATAATACTATCAAGATTGCCCTTTATCAGATTGATCTTGCTGGACCCTTTCTTTACAAATTCACTCAGTTCATCCATCATATTGGATATTCGAATGACCTCTTGAGAGATTTCACTAAAATATTCCGGATTATCAAAATCATTATCCATTTCCATCAATTGAATATAACCTTTTATAACATGGATTGGATTTCTCATGTCATGGATGATCATGGTCACTGTCCTGCCGATCGCTAAAAGTTCTTTATTTTTAATTTTTTCATCGGTCATAAGAATATTATTCAAGGATATTGATATGTGGTTGGTCAGGGTCTTAAGGACATAGGAATGAATATCTTCGGTATTTCTTTCGGATTTGCTGTTAATTAGCAAAATGACACCATGCAGATTATTTTTTATAATGATTGGAAGAAAAGAGAGGTTTGTAATAAAAGAATAAAATTTTTTAAACGGTTTTATGTTTTTTTCAGGATATATTCTGATTATATCATCCAGTGTGAGAATTTTACGGCTTTTTTCAATTTCTGGAAGAATAATTTCAGCCAGTTCCATTATTATCATCAGGGTCTTGTTATTTTTAGACAGGTTGCACTTGATCATCTTCCAGAGATAATTATTAAAAGAAAAGAAAAAAATATATTTGCAATGGAATATAGATCTTATTTGAGATATGATCTCATTATACAATTTTTTCTGATTATCAATTGAATTGATATTCTGTGAAGATTTATGAAGCTGTTTCAGATCAAAAACAGCTTCTTTTAATTTTTCATTCAGGCGGTCTTTATCTTTAATTAAATTATAATACTCGATGGCACTGGTGATGCTTTCATATAAAATAGCAGGATCAGTGCCTTTGATGATATATCCAAAAGGATGCAGTTCCTGCAACAGGTCCAGAGGCTTATACTCTCCGGGGTAAGCAGTATTAAAAATGATGGGTATAGCCTGATTGATCTTTTTCAGTTCTTTATAGATTTCTATCCCGTCTTTTTTATCCATCTTTATATCCAGGAGGATGGCAGATATTTTATCTTTATGTTTTTTATAAATATTAACAGCTTCAATTCCGGAATAGCAGGAAAAGACCTGATATTTATCTTTAAAGATAAACTCCAGAGATTTTACAACACTCTCATCATCATCCACTATCATAATAGACTCATTGAGAATGGATGATCCATCTTCAAGTTCCATCATTAATTTTTTCTTTTCTATTCTTAAAAGTTTGTCTAATTTATTCTCTGCCATTATTTTTCTCCTGAAGGTAAAGAAATAAAAAATGAAGTACCGTGTTTCTCGCGGCTTCTAACATCAATGGATCCGTCATACAGTTCTACAATTCGTTTACAGAGGCTTAAACCAATTCCTGTGCCATTTCTTTTATTGCTGGTATAGAATGGGTCAAATATTTTATTAATATTTTTACCGGGTATGCCTGTTCCATTATCCGAGATCTCAAGATAGAAAGAAAAGTGATCCGGGCTCGAGGTTCTGATCGAGATCTTTTTTTTTATATTGTTTTCTTTTTTAAGGACCAAAGCTTGAACAGCATTAGAGAGCAAGTTTTGGATTAAGCTTTCGAATTGCTGTAAATTAATATTGATATGCATCTTAGACTGTAAATCTTTTTTTAGTATAATAGAGGACTTTTTAAAAATTATTTTATTACTTTCAAGAATTCTTTGTATCACATTATCTGCTTCAATACAAGAAGAAGCTTTTTCCAGTTTGGAATAATCTAAAAACTGGTTAATGATTCTCATGTTTTTTTCAAGCGTTTGGACAGAGATCTGGAAGATGTCATTTATGCTTTTTTGTGATTCATTTATCCTTTCGATCATTGGAATTGCTTTTAAAAATTGGTTTTCAGGAATAGACTCTTTTAAAACATTAAATATTATAAGTAATGATTCTTTATTCTGTTTAAGGATCTTTTTTTTATAAATGTTATTAATAAGAAGAATGACAGGCCCATACAAATTCTTCAAACGATGGGCAAAACCTCCGGCTATTTCTTTTTCAATAGACTGGATCTCTGTCTGAAAACTGTCCCTTTCTTTTGTAGCCCGTTGCTGATAGATAGTTTTTAATTCTTCTTCTTTCTGTTCAAGCTCTAATTTCAAGTTTTTATTCATTTCTTTCAGTTGATTATATATTTTTTTATTCTCTTCATCCTTTTCTTTCAGTTCTGTATACTGTTTTTCCAGCAGAAGACTGCTCTTTTCCAGTTCATGAATAGATAATTGCGAAAAAAATGGTATATTTTTAAAAAAATGTTTCATTAAAAGCTGAAGATACCTCCTGTTTTTCCTATCATGGTTAGAAAATACGGTACACCTATTTGGACGAATTTTTCTGCTTCCTTCTTATTCAGAGATTTGAAATGCCTGTTACATAAGTAATCTACTTTATCAAGGGGAACATATCCGATCCCGTCTTTCTTTAAATAGATCAGGTTTTTTTCCTTCTCTTTAATTTGATAATACCATTTCTCCTTCTCGACCTGATCATGATTTTTTTTAATCTTACATCGCCGGCATTCATAAGGATTTCTGGAATTTTGCAGGCCTGTTTCATCAACCAGATAGTTTATATCAATTTTTTTTTGCATAAGTTTACATCCTGATAGATTCTTAAAAAAAGATCCTATAGATGAATACTAGATATCACATCGTTAGTGCGTCAGGTTACCGGTTCAAGTTTTTTTTCCACATTGGAAAATTTAATACGGCTACTTTCCCTTTTGAAAAATGTTTTAAAAGGTTCATGAATATGATTGAATTCAAGTATCATGGGAATTGTGTACATTTTAAATTCCGGGAAAATCACAGGTGGTCCGGTAAATTTAGCCCCTATACGAGAAAAATAATCAAGAGTAGGTGGAAGTTTGATCCCTCTGGATTCGAAATCATTTAAGGTAAGCTGTTCTGAATCTCTTTTTATTAATAAATCTTTTTTATGGTGCTTATTAAATAAGATAGAGTGTGAGAAATGCTTGGTCCCTGATTCAGATAATGGATTAGTATGAATAAATGAATGCATAAGACCTTTCAGCTTTAATAGTTCATAAATAAGCTGGGCATCTTCATGATTATCGGTTTCTGTTCCGGCACAGGAACAGAAAGCCGGAGTGTTATGCATAAGACAATAATTAATACAGATCTTCCAGAGGTCAAGAATAATAATAGATGACCTTTCTCCCCTGATGACAGAAGAACGGGAGATTTCATAAGGCACTAATCCGTTTTCCCTGTATTCGGAAAGATCGTACAGGTCTTCCATGGAAAGTCCGAAGATCTTGTTCTCCTCCAATAACATGTTGTTATATCCGATCAAACGTGCTGTTCCAACACCCCTTCCGTTGATCATAGCGATAAAATGGATTGTAGTATCAAGTTCATCATATTTGTCTTGTTCCATTTTATCCGGATACTTCTCCTTTGAATCAAATTGAAGTTCCTCAATGAATACCTTATATCTAACATGTAAACATTGATTTAATTCTTCTTCATTTTGTACTTGTTTTATTTCCAGATTCATTTTTTTTACTCCTCCCTAAAATTTTTTGTATTTTCATATAAAGAATATGAAGATAGTCGCCTTTGTAGAAGTAATCATCTATTCCGGAAAGCAGTGCTTTATCCTGAACTGTCCGGACACTGGATATGGCAATGATCTTTGTTTTATCCAGGATGTGGTTTTTTCTAATTATATCATTAACTTTAAATCCATCCAGCCTGGAAAGAAAAATATCCAACAAGAGTAGATCGGGTTTAATGAGCGATATTTGAGATAAAGCATCCAGTTCATTTGAAAATGTGTATAGTTTAAATTTATTAAATTTTTTAAAGTAGCTTTTATATAATTGAAGTATTTTTTCATCATCATCTACCAGGAAGACGCTATAATTTGTAGTTGATAGTTTTTTCTTATGCTGAGCTGATCCTATTTCTGAATTCATTTTTATCACCTTTCCCGATTAATCTTTTCATCTTCCTTTCAAGTGTACTCAGATCCTCCCCCTTAAAATAAAAATCATCAATTCCTGCCAGCATCACTTTTTCCTGAATAGTTTTTACATTTGATATAGCAATGATTTTTATATTCTTTAATATGTTATTCTCTTTGATCTTTTTTGCAAATTCAAATCCATCCATTTTCGGGAGAAAGATATCCAGTAAGATCAATTGAGGATTAAGATCAACTATTTTTAATAATGCATCAAATCCGTTTGAAAAAGTGAAAAGTGAATAATTTTCAAATTTGGTAAAAAAACGTTTATATAGTTTTAATATTTTTTCGTCATCATCTATAAGTATAATATTATATTTATTTGAGACAAGGTCTTCGGAAATGGGAAAGTTGTATTTTTTCATCAGTTTGATCAGCTCATACTTCGGGATCCTGAAATGGCCGCCAGGGGTTCTTATTACTTTTATTTTTTTATTTTTAATCCAGTTACGAAGAGTGTTGATATGAACGTGCAGATATCTGGCTGCATTGGATATCGTTATTATGTCATTTTTCATGAAATTGTACGTTTTGTAACGTTTTGTATATAATATATTAATATTTATATGATGTCAAGTTTTTTATTAATTAATTTAGATATTCTTATTCAGCATTTCTTTTTGCTCTTCTCAATTTGGAAATGAACTTAATGTAATGCTTCCATTTCAGGCTGATGAATGAAGCTTTCATTATATATGAAAAAGATAATAGGACAGGTCATTATTTTAAAGGGTCTTGTTTCTGTAAATAAAAAAGGCAGCCTGCGATGAGACTGCCTTTTTCAATTGAATTAGAGTTTATTCTACTTTGATCTCTTTTGGTTTGACTTTTTTGCCTTTTGGGATAAAGACTTCCAGAACACCGTTCTTATAGTTTGCCGTGATCTTATACGCTGCCACTTCCTGAGGGAGAGACAGCATTTTCTGAAAAGATCCGTAAACCCGTTCTGTTCTGTGATAATGGGCGTCCTTCTCCTCTTCGGTCTCCTGCTTCTTTTCACCTTCAATTGTAAGGATATCGTTCGATACGGATATCTTTATGCTTTCCTTAGGTATTCCGGGCATTTCCGTCCTGACCTTATAACCGTCTTTTACTTCAACGATATCCGAAACAGGTTCCCAGAAACTTAAGTCTTTACTTCCGCCTTTTCTTTTTGAAAAGGCGCTGTCATTAAAGACTTTGTTGATCTCGGACCGAATATCCTCTAATTCATTAAAGGGGTTCCAACTTATGATACTCATCACAAACACCTCCTCTTTAAATTTCCTGTTGTTTATATAATCCTGAAATTCATATTTGTCAAGGGTTAGTGCGATGGGGGATTAAGGGGGAGGAATAGGATTCCCCCCTTTTTTCTGATTTATGCTGTATTAGTTATAATATTTCAAATTGAAACATATTAATGACTTGACTTTTATTTGAAATTTCATAATATTTTTCTGCACATTAAAAATAAAGGGAAATAATACATGAGTGATAAACAAGAGTACAATATTCATGAAGCTGAAGAGAAATGGTATGCTTTCTGGCAGGAAAAGGGCTATTTTAATGCATCAGTAAAGAAAGATAAGAAACCATACACCATCGTGATCCCTCCTCCCAATGTAACCGGAGTCCTTCATATGGGACACGGGTTGAACAATACACTCCAGGATATCCTGATCCGTTTCAAAAGGATGTCAGGATTTGAGGCCTGCTGGGTCCCCGGAACAGACCATGCCGGGATCGCCACGCAGAACGTGGTGGAAAAGAGCCTTTTAAAAGAGAAGAAACAGACCCGTGACCAGGTCGGCCGGGAAGAGTTTTTAAAGAAGGTCTGGGCATGGAAAGAGGAGAACGGGAACACCATTATAGAACAGCTCAAGAAGATCGGCAGTTCCTGCGACTGGTCCCGGACCCGGTTCACCATGGATGAAGGGCTCTCAAAAGCAGTCAGGGAAGTCTTTGTCCGTTTGTATGATAAGGGACTTATTTACAGGGGGAACTATATCGTGAACTGGTGCCCCCGGTGCACCACTGCCCTGGCAGATGATGAAGTGGAGCATACGGAACATCAGCACAAGCTGTTCTATCTGAAGTATCCGATGAAAGATTCCAAAGAATTTGTGATCGTTGCGACCACCCGTCCGGAGACCATGCTGGGTGATACCGGCGTGGCAGTCAATCCGGGTGATAAGAGATATAAAAAACTGGCCGGAAAGAAGGTGATCCTTCCCCTGGCTGGCCGGGAGATACCGGTTATTCAGGATAAGATCGTTGATAAAGAGTTCGGGACCGGGGTCGTGAAGGTGACTCCCTCGCATGATCCCAATGACTTTGAGATGGGCAAGACCCATAAACTTGAATTTATAAATATAATGGATGAGAAAGGGGTCATGAACGATAATGTCCCTGAAAAATACAGAGGAATGGACAGGTTTGAGTGCCGCAAGAGGGTGCTTGAAGACCTTGAAGAGCTGGGACTTGTAGAGAAGATAGAGGATTATACCCATTCCGTAGGACACTGCTACCGTTGTGATACCGTGATCGAGCCGTACCAGTCCACCCAGTGGTTCGTGAAGATGAAGCCCCTTGCCGAGCCCGCCATTAAAGCAGTTGAGAAGGGAGATATCACTTTCCTTCCAGCCAGATGGAAGAAGGTCTATCTGAACTGGATGAATAATATCAGGGACTGGTGTATCTCCCGTCAGATATGGTGGGGGCATCGGATCCCGGTCTGGTACTGCGAAGACTGTCAGGAAATGATCGTTAAAAGGGAGAATCCAAAGAATTGTCCTAAATGCAAAAGCAGTACATTAAAACAGGACCCTGATGTCCTGGATACATGGTTCTCTTCGTGGCTCTGGCCTTTCTCTACTCTGGGATGGCCTGAAGAAGTTCCTGACCTGGATTATTTTTATCCGACCAATGTGCTGGTGACTGATCCCGGTATTATTTTTTTCTGGGTAGCCAGGATGATCATAGCCGGAATGGAGTTCATGGGGAAGATACCTTTTTCCGATGTTCATATACACGGTGTCGTGCTTGATTCGAGCGGACGGAAGATGAGCAAATCCCTTGGCAACGGCATTGACCCCCTGGACGTGGTAAAGCAGTACGGCGCGGATTCACTCCGTTATACCATGATCGCGATCACCCCTTCGGGCCAGAACCTGCTCCTCTCCATGGATAAGTTCACGATCGGGAAATTTTTTGTGAACAAGATCTATAATGCCTCCCGGTATATCCTGATGAATTATGAGAAGCAGGCCATCACGGAAGATATCTCTTCCCTGGAACTGGAGCTGGCAGACAAATGGATCCTCTCAAAACTGAACAGTACCATTTACAAAATAAATGATTCCCTGAAGAAGTACAGGTTTCAGGAGTATGCATTGACCTATAATGATTTCTTCTGGCACCAGTTCTGCGACTGGTATGTGGAGATGTCCAAGGTCGGGCTCTATAAGTCTGATGATAAGATCAAGAACAAGACACTCTCTGTTCTGTTTTATGTGTTAAGGCAGGCTTTGAAGCTCTTCCATCCTGTCATGCCTTTTATTACCGAAGAGATCTTTCAGGAGCTTCCCAATAAAGATGCAGAAAGCATCATGATCTCTGCCTGGCCTGAAGCAGATAAGAAGCTGATCGACACTTCGATTGAAGACGATATTGAGGTATTCAAACGCCTCGTGACAGCGATCAGGAATATCCGTTCTTTGATGAATATTCCGCCTGTTGCCATGATAGATGTCATTCTCTCCACAAAGGATAAGAGAAAGAGAGAACTTATCAAACAGTCGGAAAAGTATATCCAGTTCCTTGCTAAAGTTGAAAAAATTGAACTGAAGGATGGCCCGGTAAAGATCGAGGAAGCCGGTGTGAATGTGACAGATAATATCGAGATCTTTGTTCCGTTAAAAGGTCTTATTGAAGTGGATAAAGAGAAAGCCCGTCTTGATAAGATGATAGGGGGATTGAAACAGGAACTGCAGAATATAGATAAGAAATTGAAGAATAAGAACTTTGTGGAAAAAGCAAAAAAAGAAGCAGTTGATAAAGTGCATGAACGCAAAGCAAAAATAATGGATGACCTGAAACTGCTTGAGAAGAATATGGCAGGCCTTGGCTCTTAAAAAAATTGTCCTCCCCGAGAAAATGTAGGGGCTCGATTTATCGAGCCCGTTAAATAGCTGCAGGCTTTACGAAAGTGGTAGTCGCAGGCTTTAGCCTGCGTTTTATTATTTTATTTCACTTAATATAATCGTAGGGTACTCGCAAGCTTCACCCTTCGGGTACAAGTAGCTTGCGTTTTTATTTTACTTCTTTAATTTTTTATAAACTGATTCAAATGATTCCGATATCACCTTACTTCCCCCGATCACAGGCATAAAATTATTATCTCCTGCCCATCGGGGAACAATATGCAGGTGAAGATGATCTGCAATACCGGCTCCTGCGATCTGTCCCATGTTAATCCCTATATTAAATCCATCTGTCCGCATTACTTTTTTCATCTTTGCTGTATACTCTTTGGCTGTCTCCATCATCTCAGCCAGGGTCTCTTTATCCAGTTTTGTAAGGTCATCTGTATGCTTATAAGGAACGATCATTAAGTGCCCATTGTTATACGGATACCTGTTGAGGATAACAAAGCACTTCTTCTTCCGCTCCAGTATCAGGTTCTTTTTATCGTTTTTCTGTTTCACCAGCTTGCAGAAGAGGCATCCTTTGATCTTCTCCCCCAGGATATACCCGATCCTCCACGGCGCATACAGTACTTTCCATTTCTTCATTCACGACCATCCTTAATTTAGATTTCTTTTTTAATATATTTAATCGCCTGTCAAAGTCAACTTTTTTTAATGCTTATTAAAAGGATATAAAAATGGTAGTCGCAGGCTTTAGCCTGCGTTTTTAATATAAAGTAAATGTAGGCACGAATTTATTTGTGCCTTTTTATGAGGTCACAAATTGTGACCACCTTAAATGTAGCAAGGGGCTTTAGCCCCGTTCTTTATTTTTGTCATCCGGAAACCTTCAAACCTGATTACTGGGTATAATTTTATAACTTCTGAGTCTGCAAACGTGTGGTGGAGTGGGCACCGGAGGCTAAAATCAAATCCATAATATTTCCACGAATTGTGATAGAAGTTGATATTTGCAATATAATGCCTTTTTTATTTAGTATGTTTTTATTAATGTTTTTAAATTATTTTCCAGTCGTTCTTTTAATTTTGTAAAACTTTCTTTTTCATTAATTTGTCTTAATATTTCCTGTCTATATTTTTCTTCAATATTTGTAAGTTTTTGAGATAGTAACTTTAATTTTTTATGACCAAGAAGCCCGGCTTTTTCTAAAGATAATACTTTATTATTTTTTATCACAAAATCTGCTATTTTTACATAATCATATGCCGTACGCCAATCAATCTTAATTTCATTATCACAATATTCTTTAAAATTATTATATTTATAGTCATAAAATCCATTATCTTTAATTTGCTTTAATATGATAGAAAATTCGAAAAAGGAACGAGCAATATCATTTTTCGCATTTATAGCTTTATTTGTCCACCTTATATAGTTTACTTTATCTAGTGTATTATTAATATCTTTTTTCATAATATCTCCTTTTCG
>JAHITG010000471.1 GCA_018817865.1 Spirochaetota bacterium | reverse complement strand
TTTAATGGATTTCATCATAACTGTTTCCACCTGTAAGTTCATATCTTTTCTCAGGCTTTTTAAAAGATCAAAAGTATTTTATATTTATTTTAATAATATTTACAGGTCACAAATACCGCCGGGCATCAAGATGAAAAGATCGGACATTGTGATCTATAATAATCTCCCCTTTCAATGGATCGAAAAAAAAATTGAACGGATAATAGACAAAATATTGAAAAGCTCCCGGCCATAAGTATGAATTATATAAAACAATTGATCAGCTTTCTCTTTCCGAACTATTGCCAAAGCTGCGAACGATTGCTAACCGATGATGATCCTCATTGCTTCTGCCAAGCATGCTGGAAAAAAATAAAATTAATAAAGGATCATTACTGTAAAAAATGCGGGAAGCCGGTGATAACAGCAAGAGGAATATGTGATCAATGCAGAAAGAGTAAATTTTATTATGACCGGATCCGGGTAGCGGGAATTTATGACGATATCCTGAAACAAGCCATCCACCTTTACAAGTACTCCTACAGGTGGAAACTTATTTCAAATTTCATGGATATGATACAGAAAAGTATAGCAAAAGAATATATTACAGACACTGACTATATTGTTCCGGTCCCATCTACAAAAATGGATATTAAAAAAAAAGGATTTAATCATACATTATTCATTGCAATGAATATTTCAAAAAGATACCATGTCCCATATATTAAGGACCTTGTTAAAAAAACAAAGGAAACAAAGCCTCAATCATCTTTAAAAAGGAAAGAGAGGCTTCAAAACCTGAAAGACTGCTTCAAATTTAATAAAAAATATCGTAATAAATTAAAGAATCGAAATATCCTTCTCTGTGATGATGTTTATACCACAGGATCAACAATTCAGGAAGTAGCCCGTGAATTGAAAAAACACGGTATTCGAAATATACATGTTCTTACACTGGCCAGGGGACTATAATGCAAATGGGAAAACAGTGGACAATAAACTTTTAATTATATAGATTATGGATAAAATTATCTATGATACAAATATAAGGAGGAAGATGTATGCAAAAAAGTTTTTTTCTTCAATTATTAATTTTTATCGGAACGCTGCTTCTTATTTTTATGTTCTTTTTCCCTGATTATAAATATGTGCAGAAGATGATCTTAAACAGGATCGGTGTTATCAACATGCTCCTGATCCTGGGATTATATCTTAAAGACCTGCTGAAACAATAACAGTATAATTATACGGGAACCAATATCTAACCTGTTTGACTGACACTTGAGGAAATGCCTCTTTTATCGCGGTTTTAAATAATAATCAAATATTTTCCATTGCTTATTATTTTCGATCAATGTAAATGTCTCTTCTGTGTTACCGTACTGATAGGTACACAGATATATAAAGACGAACATACTGCCTGAATCCTTTCCAAAGGAGAAATTTTTCCTTTTACTCCACCTCTTCAGTTTAAATTCTTCCAGCTTGCCAAATTTTTTCTTGTATATCCGCTCAAACTCGATAAATTTCTCCAAAGATATTTCTTCTTTAAAGTTTGCATTATAAAACCCATATAGCAGTTCAATAGAGTTTTTCTGTCTTAATTGTAAATACTGTTCGATCTTCAAAAAAGCGGAATCCGGAGGAGTACTGCACCCATTAATAAAAAATAAAAGAATGATAAATAATACGATTATGCTGCATTTTTTCATAAATGCCCCCTACTATATATTTTAACTAAACATCTTCCGGCTAAGCAGATTCTATAAGTTCTTTCGCATGCTGTAAAGTCGTACTTGTAATATTCTCGCCGGCGATCATCCTGGCTGTTTCCTGAACTTTTTCATCATACGAGAGCTCTTTTAATCTTGTAATCGTCCTATCTCCTACAACTTCTTTTAATATAAAGAAATGTTTATCTGCATACCGGGAGATCTGCGCCTGATGGGTAATAACAATGACCTGTTTATTCCGGCTTAAAAAATCCATCTTTTTACCCACAACATCGGAGGTTTTGCCTCCGATCCCGGCGTCGACCTCATCAAAGACCAGTGTATTAACTTTATCCACTTCATTTAAAACGGTCTTCAAAGCAAGCATGATCCTGGACATTTCACCGCCGGAGACGATCTTACGCAGGGGTTTTAATTCCTCGCCGACATTAGGTGCGATCAGAAATTCAATGTTATCAATACCGGTTGCAGACAGTTTATACTGCTTCTCATCTATATGGACAATACCACCCGGCTTTTCAATATAAGCGATATTCACCTGAAAAAGACTTTTTTGCATATCCAGGTCATTTAAATGTTCCATAATCCTTTCTTCAAACAGCTTAGCCACCACCCTTCTTCGGCCCGAAAGATTAACAGCCAGTTTATTCAACTCCCCCTCTTTAGTTCTGATCGCCTCTTTTGTCTTTTCTATCTCTTCCTCACTCTTTTCAATCGCCTGGAGATCCATTAATGATTTTTCTTTATAAGCAACGATCTTTTCAACGGTTTCCCCATATTTCTTTTTAAACTTATTTATAAGTTCAATTCTATCGATCACAGACTCCAGTCTTTCCGGAGAAAATTGAAAAGAAGACTTGTAATCTCTTAATGTTGCAACAGCATCCTCGACCTGATAATAAGCTTCTTCAAGGTTCTGTTTGATCGATACTATATTGGAATCATATTTTTCCACATCTGAAAGAATATTTATGGTCTCTTTCAGTTTTGAATAGAGGTCACTCTCTGACCCGTAAAGATTATTATAGCTGGATTCCACGGACTGAAATAACTTCTCCTGGTTATTTAACAGGTTATACTCTTTATCAAGCTCAATATCCTCTCCTGCTTTCAGATCAGCAATCTCGATCTCTTCAATACTGAACTTCAGAAGTTCTAACAGCCTCGTTTTCTCCTGTTCGTTCATCTGTAATTTTTCAAGTGTATCCTTTAGCTGAACATATGCTTCGAATGATATGCTAAGCTCTTCCCTCTCCTTTTCCAGATGTCCGAATTTATCCAGCAGTTCTATGTGTGTATTGATCTTCAGAAGTGATTGATGTTCATGCTGACCGTGAATATCAACCAGGAAGTCCCCGATCTCTTTTAATTTTGACAGAGGAACAGGAGTTGAATTCACATAATTTTTACTTTTCTTATCCACGGTGATCTCTCTTCTGAGGATAAGCATTTCCCCTCTCTCATGCTCTATTCCGCTGTGCTCCAGGATGCTTTCAACCTGCAGGTTATTGGAGATATCGAACATGGCTTCGATCATGGCTTTTTCTTCGCCTGTTCTGACATTTTCCATGCTTGCTTTTTCACCAAGGATAATATTTAGAGCCCCTATAATGATCGATTTTCCGGCACCTGTCTCACCTGTCAGGACATTAAACCCTTTCTGGAAATTGATCTTCAGGTCTTCAATAAGAGCATAATTCCGGATTCTCAAATGATCAAGCATTCTTTCTCACTCCACCCACTTGAATTTTTCCCTTAAAATATCAAAAAAATTTCTATCAGGGGAAGTTATCAGCTTAAGATCCCCTTTATATCTTTTAATCAGTATCCTGTCTCCGTATTTCAGCCTGATACTGTTAAAACCGTCAATAGCCAGAACCAGATCATTGAATCGGGTAATATTCTCGATAGTTACGGTTGACTTGGATGGGATTATAATAGGCCTGAAAACCAGAGTATGAGGGCATATGGTATTAAAGATAAAGCTTTCCATTGTAGGATAAATAATAGGCCCTTCTGCTGAAAGAGAGTAGCCTGTTGAACCTGTAGGGGTGGAGACCATAACTCCATCTCCTGAGAATGTGCCTATATACTGATTGTCCACATATGCTTTTGATTTTATTACTTTTATTACTCTGCCTTTATTTATAACTGCTTCATTAATAGCTTTGAACTGATCGATCTTTTTATTCTTTCTGATCAGTGTCACATCTAATATCATTCTTTTTTCTATTTTAATCTTTTTCTGTCTGATATTCTGTATATTCTCTTCGATCTCATCCTTTTCGACTTCCGTCAAAAACCCGAAATTTCCCACATTGATCCCCAGAAGCGGGATATTCTTATCAATAAAGAGGTGAGCTGCAGAAATAAAAGTGCCATCCCCCCCGATCACAATGGCATACTGGCAGTTCTTCACAAACTGTTTTTGACTAACGCCCAGTTTATTGAATTTTGATTTTTTAACCATCTCCCTTAAGAGATAAAATTGTATTCGGTATTTTTCACCAATAGTTAAAAGTTTCTCCAGCACCCGTGCAGCATTCTTCTTTTTTAAATTTACAAAAACGGAGATCTTCAAGCTTATCTCCCTCCTTTATTTTTTTATCCTGTATTCATAGAATTTAAATGTATCAGGCAGGATCATAAGCCCTCTATCCAGGTTTAAGATTTTTGTTTTAAAGAGTATCTCATGATCAATGCTCTCTGTCCCTTCAGGAGGCAAAAAACAGATATACTTTCTTCTCTTTCGTTTAGCAATTACCGGAACACTGAAGCTATACCTTGTTTCATTGTTGTTTATCAATATTTTGTATTTAAAATTTTTATTAACGTCAATGATCTTGAATTTATTGCTTTTTAAAATATAATGCAGCCTCTTAATATCTTTGCTTCCTTTTACAATAAATTTTGTGATCTTTCGCTTTTTTAACCGAAAGCGAAGATAGATCCCTGTTAAAAATCCCAGAACAAAGACCCCGGTAATCAATGTCATGATCTCAACAGAATTCATATTTGTTAAACATTAAACCTGAAAATGATCACATCACCGTCTTTGACTATGTAATCTTTTCCTTCAAGGCGATATAATCCCTGTTTTTTTGCTTCCGCTTCAGATCCGGCTTTTTTCAGATCATCGAAATGTATCACTTCTGCACGAATGAATCCTTTTTCAAAATCACTGTGGATCACACCTGCAGCTTGAGACGCAGTCATCCCGTTCTGTATGGTCCAGGAATGAGTCTCTTTTTCACCGGCCGTAAGATAGGAGAGCAGGTCAGCATAATTATATGTAAATTTAATAAGCCGGTCTAAAGAGGCTTCTTCAATATTTAAACTATGGAAAAACTCCTTCCTCTCCTCTTCTTCCAGTTGCTGGATCTCATTTTCGATCTTTACAGATATATTAATGGTCTTATGATCTTCAAAAAGATCAAAACGGTCATTCAATTTGTCCTCGTCACAATTGATAATTATAAAGATCGGCTTAAGGGTAAGCATTTTAAACCCTCTAACGAGCCTGCTTTCATCCTCATTTATTTCAACTTTATTTAAAAATATACCTGCTTCCAGCTTCTCTTTTAACCGGATCAACAGGTCCTTTTCCTTGATCAGAAGATCCTTTTTTATTGTTTTCAACTGTTTCTCGATCCTTTCAAGTCTATTCTCTATTTGTATCAGGTCTGCAAGGATGAATTCATTTTTGATGATATCAAAATCACGTACCAGGTCAATGCTTTCCAGAGGATGGAACACATTCTCATCTTTGAACTGTCTTAAAACAACGGCAAAAAGGTCAACCTCTTTTGCTTCGATCAAAGCCTGATTTGTATCCTTGGACTCTTTTTTAATAGAAGGGATAAGATCAAATTCGATCTGCGAATAGACTTTCTTTTTTGAATCATACAGCCTGGTTAAAAAGTCAACCCGGTCATCAGGTACATTGATCGCTGCTATCTCTTTTTTCTTTCCTGACGGATGATCTTCACCTATACCGGTTAAAAGAGAGAACAGGCTCTTTTTTCCTGCAAATTCTAATCCTACTATACCTGCTTTCATATTCTATCACTTTTCATAT
>JAHITG010000470.1 GCA_018817865.1 Spirochaetota bacterium | reverse complement strand
TGGCTGTTCTTTATGACCGCGATCAAAACTTCGTTCTTCAGTCCCTTCTCTTCAAAGATGTTCTTCCTGCACCGGATGATGTTGTATTCATAGTTCATTGCCTCTTCGGATTCCCAGACCGTGTTCCCGCTGATATCGTAGATGATAACTTCCGTATCAGCCGGATATCCTTTTATGGTCTTCTCTTCATAGACGCTGAATTTGATCTCATCATCCCTGCTCATGTGCATGGGATTGGGGTAGATAATGGACTTTTCAATATTGATGCTGATGGGTATGGGGAATACTTCCGGCGGTATGACAGGAGGCGGTTCGGGCTGGGGAGGAGGGGTCCTGTAGCATAGCTTCGCAATACTGTTTGTCCCGCCCAGGAGGTCTGTTACCCAGAGTGTGACGTAATTTGTCCCGTATGTTCCGTATACATTTGTTACGATCGCCCTGTTACTGCTGAAACCAAGATCAGCAATGGCATCTCCGTTAAAGTCCCATGCATAGTAGAGTGTATTACCTTCCAGGTCATAGGAAATGGTGGCATTAAATATTTTGGTTAATTGATCGACATTAGTGATCGAGAAATCAGCAACCGGGGGCCAGTTGGTCGGGGCAGTCATCTTGCTGGACCAGACCCGGTATGCCGGGATATTGGTCATGGTATACTCTAATATTGCATTCTTATAAAAGTGGACCGTTTTAAAGGCTCCGGTCGGGTTAAAAGCCATATAGGTCACATCATTGGATGAGCCCATATTGTTCGTAAAGACATTATACGAAGAGTGATCTGCATAATAGTTCGTGTCGATCTCACCTCCTCCTTTCATGTTGTATAAAAAATTATAAATTTCAGCAACGGAATTTCCCGCACCTGCATCATAATCTACTCCCGCGATCAGGGCCGGATTATTATTAAACTTGATTATTGCACCTTCCGGATCGAACATGGACTGGTACTTCCAGATCACATCATACCATCGGTCTTCAGGTCCGCCGTTCTTTGCTACCATGTCATTATAATTGGCTCGTGCATACCAGGGATGGTAGTTTAAATACATGGAGGAAGGTGTGACAGGAAGCCAGATGATTCCGTGTATATACTCCTGCTCTGAACCGAACCATGTATTGTGGTCGTATTTTCCTCCCCAGACCAGGCAGGTCATGGTATTCTGAGCACTGTAGGAGGGGTGAAAGACCTCTTTTTCTATATCAAACCAGTAGGAATTGTTTGCAGAATTCTCCAGCACATATCCAAAGATCCCCAGGTCTCTATATGTATTGTTTCCGGTTATAAGACCCCAGAGGTATACCCCGGCCCAGTAATTCATGGCTTCGGAGGACGATTCCTGGTTATTGCCGTCGTTGAACTGGGCAATACCGGATGCCCAGGAGTGTCCTTCATAGATATCCAGGTAGTTCATAAAAGCAAATTCTCCGTCTGCCCTGTTTGGGGAACTGACATCCCGTATCAGCCGTTCCACCAGCCATCCGTAATCCGTGATAAAGGTCGCATCGAACATGGCCAGAATTGCAGAGCTGTAAATGAAATACCCGTGATGAAAGTGGTGGTCATTTAAACCGGTATCCGTTCCAAAACCGGTTGGGACCCCGATCATGGTGCCCCAGTTAGGCATGTAGACATAATATGTAGGCCCTCCTGTGTTGTACCATTCGATCAGTTCATTCTTTAATAATGTTTTTAATGATTCCCGTGAAGTTGTATCTCCTATCTCATTGGCAATAGGTATGACCTTTGCAGCTCTTGCCAGGGACTTTCCTGCCCAGTAGGTGTCCCCCTTGTTAAAGCCGTTGTTGGTGATCGCATTTTTAATGGTGGTGACATATCCCTGAAGCGCTGCCCGGTTGTATCCCGGTGCTACCGGCTCTGTAAAAAACGGGAGGATGCCTTCAAATTTATGGATGGTGTTGAATGTTTTACCTTTCAGTATTTTTAAGGGGCCTCTTATAGTAGGATAGACTGTGGAAAGACAGACAGCAGAGGAGAATTTATAATGATGATAGAGCAGGCCGATGATCGGTACATCGCTGAACCCTCCTCTCTTCAGAGTGGTGGTGACCGTATAGGTGATCGTGATCTCTGATAAGGCCTCATTGAAGACATAACTGACAGCAGAATCTGAGATAAAAGCATAGGCTGATTCATAGAATGTAGTCAGGTCATTCTTGTTCGATAAGATCGCGACAGAAAGATAATTATTATAATTTGAAACATATACTTTATTATTATTGATCATTTTAAAGACTGTCCCGGGAGAAGAAAAAATAGCATAGTGCCTGCTTGCAGTTGAGAAGGCCAGGTGATCATTTGTAACAGGATTTGTAGTTGACAGTCCGGCAAAAGCTGAATTGGTGGTAAAAGTATTGGTTATGGGAGAAGTGAAATAGACCTCCTCTTTAGGAGTATTCTGTGTTTCAATATAGAAGAAGGGAGATCCTTTAACCAGGGTGACATAATTGACCGCAGATGAGCCGTCCGTTATATGCATTTTTACGGTCCAGTCCGAGTATCCGTCTGCCCGGGTGGTCAGGTTGTTCCCGTTCCACCCCTGAGCTCTCATGTACATATCCGGTGTAAAAGGTGTTGCCAGAACTGAATCAGTATGAGCATTGTCTACAAAAGTTCCCGGCCCGGGGTACTGAACTCCCAGTCCCCAGTTCTCACCGGTATTGTTTATGACTTTAAAATATAGAGGAAATACTGCCAGAAGTTGACAATTCTGCATTATCATAATAGACGTCCACCAGTCTGCAAAGGGTAAGGGAGCAGAAAGGCTTCCCGTGATATATTGAGGATTGGGAGTGGTTAATCCCCCGGTCGCATATCCACCTGCACCGGAGAGGTTAACGGTAGACAAGCATAAAATTACACTTGAGATCAATAAGATCTTTATTTTTTGTTTCATCATAATGTAATGATATATATAGTTATTCTTTGTAGGGACAAGGCATGCCTTGTCCCTACT
>JAHITG010000469.1 GCA_018817865.1 Spirochaetota bacterium | reverse complement strand
TAAAAAGTACTCCCGAACTTGTCTTTTACTGATATCGAGAGGAATAAGTAATAGTTCATCGTCTTTTTTCTCGCTCAATTTAAAGATGTCACTGCGATCCTTCTTGGCCCCAAAGGCAAAGTAAACATCTTTTTCATATTCGTTAATTTTCTTTTTTTCTAATGGGGGACCTTCAAATAGTATTGTATTGCACATGTTTATCCCAAGATACCATTCGGTTAATGTTCCATCTTTAGGTTTTTCTTTCTTACTTTTTAACTTTGCCTCTGTGTTTCTAAAAATTAAACATGCACCTTTAATAGCCCCGGAATCCTTAAAATCAAATCCGGATAGTCCCAGAATGTTTGATTGCTTTTTATTCAATCGGTCAAAAACACTCCCTTTAAAATCGCCCATTATTTCATCAATTTTTAGTTCCAATTTTCTTGCATCTTTGTTCCTTCCCTCTTTCTTCATCTGCAAAGCAACGAGTGATATGACAAATCTACCATAGTCGGCAAAAATTCGTCTTGATTGATGATCAAATTGAGTCTCTGTATCCGGTTTCAGATGGGGTGCCAATGCAACCATTTTTTTTCCTGCAAATTCTATTAAAGCGGATACAATTTCAGAGTTCGGAGTTTTTGGATTTAGCGTGATCAGATAGTACGCGTGAGAGAACATTTTCCGACCAGCAATATTGGTAGGGTTTTTACAAAGCATCGTATAAAGTACATAAATAAATTTATCTTTTAAGCCTTCCCGAATAATTTCCCATTTTTTCTTTTCGCCAATTTGACCTGAATTTATGTCGTTTATCGGGGATGTCACCTTCCCTGTCAGAAAATGAAAATCATGAATTCTGTTCTCAATTCCAAAGAGCTCATCAAAAACATTGAACATTCTTGATGCCTGGGAGTCTGATATTATAATCTCGACAATCTCATCAGGTTTTTTTTGATCTTTTTGTGACGCTTTAATTTGGGGGAAAGAAGGGACCCCCTTAAGTCTTTTAAGCAAATATTTTTTTCTTAGCTTATCTTCTTCATCTTCTTTATTTAGCCGTTCTCCATTTTTTATGGCCGATTCAAGCATTTTTGAGACAATGGATTGAATATAGATATTCATCAGCTGATTATATTCGCGTGATAGTGAACTATAAGCATTTGTAGCCAGTTTTAAATCTGACTGCTTTAGCTGAAGATCTTTTAAGGCTGTGAATAACTCCTTATTCTCAACCCATGTCTCTTTTCTAAATTCTGCTAAAAAAGGATCTGCAACATTATTGTCAACGATTTGACTGATTAATTTGTTTTTTGCTTCAAAAACGTCTTTTACCTCGTTGATTTTATCCATCAATTTTTGGGCAAATGACGTGATTACACCAGATACCTTTTCCCGCAAGGCTTCTTTAATATCATATTCCAAATCATCACAAATTCCTTTAATACATATTCCCTGCTTTTTATACTTTAGGCATGCTGCCGTTGGCTTTCCATTTTTTGATGCTTCTGTCATATAAAAAAAGGACATCCGGTTTCCCAGCTCCTGAGCATCAATTTGCAAAGTAAACAACTCAGGTTTGAATATCGCTGCTTTATAGTTATCTATATCAATATTTACAGCTTTTAATAGCGGATTTCCCTGTTTGTCAGTTTTAATCTTTCCGTTTTTATCTATGTTTTCAACATCAACTTTACCGTTATATTGAAATCCTACCCGATGACAGCCATCATCGGTATTTTTATCAGTTGCAAACCATGAGATTCGTTTTGCATATTCGTTTTTACGGGTATTATGTGATTGATAAGCTTTAATAACAAGTAAATCACCATTCACATTTCGCACATCTGTTTCAATAGAAGGAATGTCGTTAATTTCGGTATATTCCGTAACACTCGTGTCTTTTCTCCTGGCGCAATAAATCAAAAAGTCCCAAACACCTTTTTCAAAATAATGGTAAAAATCTTCAAGTATCTGCTGTTTTTTTTGATCAAATCGATCTATATAAGCATCCAGTTTTTGCTTCTGTTCAATCGTCAAACAGTTTTTGAAGCGTTTCTTTTTATCAACAGGATCTGTAAACAATCCGCATTTTAAGGTTTTATAAACTCCTTTGCCTGTTTCTGATAGTACTGATAGATTTTCATTGGCCAGCACTCGCATTGACTTTTTTAATGTAATATCTTTATTGATTTGAATTTTGGGAGGAATATTCATTATTGCACCTTGTTAAATTAATTTGAGTATTTGAGCATCGTGCTTGGCGTTTTATTGGATGGGTGAAAAGGAGACACTATCAGATCTCTTTTTTTTATTCAATCTTAACAACCACCTCTCAAATCTATTTACACGGCAAGTCTGTTTTAATCTGACCCCATGATGAGCCAAAAAAACATCACACAATATTCCTTAATGACCACCAAACACCGACAATATCTTCAGCATCGTTTCCTGCATACTACTGGAGATGAACAAACATTCAGCATTGTGCAGCCGGAAACACTTCAAATGATAAAATGGATAGAGGAAGGAAACGAGGTTTTCTGCGAGGATTGCTGGTGGATAGGACCAGACAACAACTATGACATTTGTCCCGACTGTAATAGTTTCCGCTTAGCATTTTTAATCGATTTAATAAATGAATTCCTATAACCTTGCTTTTTAAAGTTTCTAACATTTTTTACACTTAGCTTTAAAGGGTTGAGCATATATCGAACGTTTATTGCTCAGGTTTTCTTTTCCTCGAAAAATTCAAAAACAAGGTATATTTTTGAAAATATTTGTGCAATAACCTATGCATATATCTATGAGTGTTTATTGAAGACATTTAATGAGTTTATGCACAAATGAAAATTGGATATGCACGTGTTTCAACTTCTGATCAGAATCTAGACTTGCAGTTGGATGCATTAAAAAAAGCTGGTTGTGATAAATTTTTCACAGATAAAGCAAGTGGATCACAGAAACTGCGAAAGGGATTGGATGACGTGTTAACGTTTATTCGCCCTGGCGATGAATTGGTCATCTGGAAGTTAGACCGCTTGGGGAGATCTTTAATCGATCTGATTAAAATTGTGAATTCACTTAAGGAAAAAAATATTGGGTTTATTAGTCTCCAGGATTCAATAGATACTTCAACCCCGGCTGGAAAGTTATTTTTTCATATATCTGGCGCATTTGCTGAGTTCGAAAGAAGTGTCATCCAGGAAAGAACAATGGCAGGGTTGTCAGCTGCAAGAGCTCGGGGGCGGAAAGGAGGCCGACCTAAAGCAATTAGTGAAGAAAAATTCAAACATGCTCTTAATCTGTACAATTCCAAAAGCGACACGGTCATTAACATTTGTAATAGTTTGGGTATCAAGAGAAGAACCTTCTATCAACACTTAAAAAATATGACAGTGGGGTAATGAAAAATCCTATAAAAGACATTGATGAATTACAAAAAATGTAGTTGCCTTTTGGGCACATTGGGATATTAAACGATTTGCATCATTTTTATATTTAGGTTAAATAATAAAATAGTAGTTAAACAAATAGAAGCAGTAACCTATCGATAACTAATGAATAATAAAATCCTACTATGTTCTAAATTAAATTAATAGTTCTGGTAACTATTAGTTCTTTGGAATAAAATATGAATTGACAGGTGGTACCGTCATTGGTACCAAAAAGGCTTAAATGGGAAAAAAGAAAACACTTCTTGAAAAAGTTAAAGAAAACCCCAATAACGTAAAATTTAACGAACTAACTAATCTTGCGGAAATAGCAGGCTATATATTCAGGAATGCCAATGGTGGACATAAAATATATGTACATCCAAATTTGGAGACAACAGCAGGAAAAATAATGAATTTTCAGCCAGATAAAAATAATCATAAACTCGCAAAAGCATACCAAGTTAGACAACTAATAAACTCAATAGATGAAAACGATCTAATAAAAGAAAAAAATGAAAATTAAATACTCCATAAAAGTGGCGTGGAGCGATGAGGACAAGAGCTTTATTGCTACAATAGAAGAATTACCCGGACTATCTGCATTTGGTGACAGTCAAGAAGAGGCCGTTGAAGAAGCAAAAATAGCAGCCGCAGGTTTTTTAAAAGTTTTTGAAGAGGACGGTATTCCTATACCTGAACCAATTAAGACAAGTGAATACAGTGGTCAGATAAGACTGAGACTTGGAAAATCATTGCATGAAAAATTGACCATACAGGCTAAACGGGAAGGTGTTTCGCTTAATCATCACATGATAACACTGCTAAGTGCTGGTTCAGTACAAAGTGATATTAACAAAAAAATCGATGACTTGGGAAATTGCATTGAAAGAATTCAATGTTCTGTCGGAAATTTGGGGGACCAAGTGAATGAACTTGTAGAACCAAAGTCCACTGGCTCATCACCTATTACAAATAAAACGGTTTATTTGGTAAGCGATAATAAAAATAAAACTAAAAGTGGATAAAAGTATTATGAAAAAAGAAAGATCCATGATTTTCATTTGTGATGACGTAAGGCACGAAGAGGGAGGAAAGGTATCATTAATGGGAATCTATAACGATGATATACTTATTAACAAAACAAACCTCCCATTTCATTTTTTAAAGCTTTGCCTTGTATTAGTTACAGAAAATATTAACAAGAAAGTTAAAAATTTGACTGTAAAAGTAAATTTGCCGGATCCGAAAGCGTCTATAACAGGTACAATTGAAATTTTACGTGGAAAAAGCAAAGCGAACTATATTATGGTGTTACCATCTTTTAT
>JAHITG010000468.1 GCA_018817865.1 Spirochaetota bacterium | reverse complement strand
GGCTTTTTGTTGCCCAGGGCACAAATAGTGACCTGACCCCAAATAAACTGAAAACCATGATAAAACAGAAGATCGATATCGCTGATCATCTTCTGGAAGATATTAAAGTGCTGAATGAGTTCTCTTTTTTAACCGTACCTTTTAAAGAAGCGGAATTGATACTGAATGCTTTTCTTAATACTAAAAAAGGCGAAAAATCTTTGATCGTGAAGGAAAAGAAGAATAAAAAACCGCAAAAAGAGAGATCCGGAAAAAAAAGGAAGGGTGCCGGAAAAAAGAATAGAAAGAAAAAATATTAAAGCCCTGCAGGGAATTCCTCTGCCTGAAAGAATAAATATTGAAAAATAAAATGTATTATTTATATTTTAATTAATAGAAATATTGGTGATCATCAGGTGGTAATATTACAATGTCAAAAGAGATCAGAAAATATGATTTTGCCCTTTCTTGGCCTGATGTAGAGGATGTCCCTTTCATTAATTGGCTTCAGAGGGAATGCAAGGTCAGGGGGATGTCTTTCCTTCAAATCCATGACGGCAATGTGTCCCGGATCATTAACAAACTTGATAACAGAGAGATCATAATATCCTTTCTCCTGGATATGAATGCCACTTATAACATACCGGATGATCTTTATGCCAAGCTCAGTTATGCGGTGAAAGATAATGACGGTACGGTCCTTGATGACCCGGATGATGCAAAAGTAGCCATCGATAAATCCATTACCCATTTTGCTTTTCAAAAAGCGGATATTCCTACTCCTTTTACGATCATTATCAGGAACTGGCAGCCGGATAAATTCAAATTGACAAAAGCCCAGAAAGAGAAACTGGGCCGGCCTTTTGTGATCAAACCGGCGAACGGGTTTGGCCGGTTCGGTGTTGTGACCGATGCGGTCTGGAATGTAAAAAAGATCGCGGAAGCAAGGAAATTTAACAGCGGTGATAATTTTCTTCTCCAGGAAAAGATCGAACCGGTCCTGTTCGGGGAGAAGCTGGGCTGGTTCCGGGTCTATCATATATATAATGAGGTTATTCCCATGTGGTGGCATCCGGTTCTGGGGGAATATGAGCATCTTACTTTTAAGGAGATGGTAAAATTCAAATTATTCCCGGTAGTCCAGATCACCAGAAAGATCTCGCAGATAACCAGGATGGACTGGTTCTCCACCGAGATCGCTTTTTATAAAAATGGAAAGAATATCATGCCGTCTGTTATTGATTACGTGAATGATCAGTGTGATGTGGACATACAATCACAGTTCCGTTTCGCACCTCCGGACCACGTGGTTGAGCATATTGCCGTAAAAATGGTGGATTCAGCCTGGCGGATGCAGAACGACCTGGAACTTCACGATCATAATAGGGTCTGGTTTGCTGAATAGAATTGGAAACAGAAATGGAGCAGAAGAAAAAAAAGTTCAGGGCAACGATCAAAAAGAAAGTGGAGCTTGATTATCTCTTATATATTCCAAAAGAATATTCCAAAAAGCCGGATAGAAAATGGCCGTTGATCCTCTTTCTGCACGGGTCTGAGGAGAGGGGCAGTGACCTTGATCTGTTGTTCAAGAATGGTTTGCCCAGATTATTAAAAAAGAGGCCGGATTTTCCTTTTATTGTTGTTTCTCCTCAATGCCCTAAAGACCTTACCTGGTTCACTAAATTTGATGATATCGTAGCCCTGCTGTCAAAGATAGAAGCAGATTACCGGGTAGATAGCAGAAGGATCTATTTAACCGGGTTAAGCATGGGAGGAGACGGGGTCTGGCATTTTGCAGCTTTTTATCCGGACCATTTTTCAGCTATTGTTCCCATATGCGGAAGTGCATCCCCGTTTTTCGGATTTCCGGAAAGGGTCAAAAAAATAGTGAATATTCCTATTTGGGTTTTTCACGGGGCAAAAGATAATATTGTTCCTGTCAAGGAGTCAAAGAATCTGGTGAGGCTGTTAAAGAAATATAATGGAAATGTGAAGTTCACGATCTATCCGAAAGCGGGGCATGATTCCTGGACAAAGACCTATAAAAATGAGGAATTATATAAGTGGATGCTGAAACATAAAAAGATATCACGAAAGAAAGATGTTTGATAAGAAGGAGGCGTGATCACTATGATCAGATCAAATAGTAAGATGTCCGGAAAAGCCGGAATGCCTCCGGGTACATTGGTGCATATAGGTGAAAAAAGGTCGACAAAAGCAAAGGTCACCATCATTGATTATAATGAAAAGCAGTTCCATGAAAAAGAAGCAAAGAAGATCGAGGAATCCTTTTCTTATAAAAGCAGATCTTCTGTTACCTGGATCAATATAGACGGACTTCATCAAGTGGATATTATTGAGAAGATCGGGAATTATTTTGGCATGCATCCGCTGATCCTTGAGGATATTCTTAACACATCCCAGCGCCCGAAAGTGGAAGAGTTTGAAGATCATCTTTTTATTGTTTTTAAGATGCTTACCTATGACGGAAGTGTTAAAAAGATAGATTCGGAGCAGGTTAGCATGGTCCTGGGGAAAAATTTTGTGATCTCATTCCAGGAGAAAGAGGGGGATGTCTTTGAAGGTATCAGAGAGAGGATAAGGCATGCCAAAGGAAAGATCAGGAATATGGGAGCGGATTACCTGGTCTATGCGTTGATGGATGCGGTTGTAGATAATTATTTTACCGTTCTGGAACAGATAGGGGATAATATTGAAGAAACAGAAGAAGATCTGGTGTCCCGCCCTGTTCCCAAAATGCTTCACACCATTAAAAATTTAAAAAATGAGATGATATTTTTGCGCCGTTCTGTCTGGCCGTTAAGAGAGCTGATCAGTAATCTGACACGCGGGGATATGAAATTCATTAAAAATATGACGATCATCTTTTTTAGAGATGTATATGACCATACTATTCAGGTCATTGATATGATCGAGTCTTATCGCGATATGCTTTCCGGTTTGATGGATATTTATCTCTCCAGTATCAGCAATAAAATGAACGAGGTGATGAAAGTCCTCACTATTATAGCAACGATATTCATTCCCCTCACTTTTATCGTGGGTGTTTATGGAATGAATTTTGAGTTCATACCCGAGTTGAAATGGAAATGGGGATATTTTTCTGTTTGGGGATTTATGGTTTCGGTCTTTATTTTAATGATCAGTTTTTTTAAGCGAAAGAAGTGGCTGTAAGAATATTACCCGGTTATATTAAAACCGATCAAACGATCAATGATTCGGAATGATTATTATTATTTGCAGATAAAATATTATTTTAAGTATTGTTATCAGATCAAGAATTATGGTTACAAAAGAGAAGAATAATATCAGAAATATTCTTAATAGTGTTTCAATTACGGTCCTATCTCTGGTTTTGGTCGCATTGATCGGGCTGGCTGACTATTCTATAGGCAAGAAATTAAGTTTTTCAGTCTTTTATCTGATCCCTATTTTATTTCTCCTTTGGTTTCAGAGCGGGAGGACGGCCGGATTTCTGATCTCAGCAATATGCACTCTTGTGTGGTTTATGGCTGATACGAAAAACAGTTATGCTGATGCACATTTCCTGGTCCCGTACTGGAATGCTTTTGTCCGGTTTTCTGTTTTTATGGTATTTGTCTTTTTATTGACATCTCTAAAGAGATCATTGATGAATGAAAAGATCAAAGCCAGAACGGATTTTATTACGGGTATTTCAAATTCACAGTCTTTTTTTGAGGATGGGGGAAAAGAGGTAAAAAGGTGCATACGGTACAAACATCCTGTAAGCATTGCATACCTAGATTGCGATAATTTTAAGATGATCAATGATACCCTGGGGCATAAGGCAGGGGATGAACTTTTACGGCTGATAGCCCGTTTATTACTGGGAAATATCCGGGAGAATGACCTTGCTGCGAGGCTGGGGGGGGATGAGTTTGTTATTCTTTTTCCTGAAACAAATGATAAAAGTGCTGTTAAGGTGATGTCCCGTATTCAAAAAGTTTTACTGAGTACCATGATAAAGAATAAATTGGATGTTACTTTCAGTATCGGCCTTGCTTCTTATAATCATCCAACAAAATTGCTGGAGGAGATCCTGAATAAGGCGGATGATTTAATGTATCTGGCAAAGAAGAAAGGAAAGAACCGGATCTGCAGTAAGATCTTTAATTGAATAAAAGTTTTGCTTCTGAAGGTATCAGATCCGGAATATATCAGGATTTAACGGCTTTTCATCTTCTGTCGCCGATACTCTTCAGTGATTTATATAAGCATATAATATTCTAAAGCTGTCTGTTATGATCATTTATCCGGATGATCTGATTTAATCTTTGTTTTCTTTACAGGATCTTTTTTGCCATTAGTTTTAAAATCATCTGTTGTATCGACTCCCAGCCGTTTTTCCGCGGACCGCAGGATCATCCTTATCATCTCCGTATAATTGATCTTATCAATTTTTGCCATTTTTGCCAGATGACCGTCCCAGCACCAGCCGGGGTTGGGATTGACTTCCAGCAGTTTGGGGTTTCCTTTATCATCCAGGCGCCAGTCAAAACGGCAGTAATCCCTGCATTCCAGCCGTTCAAACAGTTTCAGGCTGCATTCAATGATCGTATTCTTGGCCTCTTCTGAGATATCAGCAGGGACAGACCTGATCTTCCAGTAGGGAGAATCAGGGATCCATTTTGCTTCATACCCGCAGATCTTCGGAAGTGATTCCGGTAAAGCAGAATAATCCTCTTCAATGACAGGTAGAATTTTGTATGATTCCGGCGGATTGCCTATTATACCCAGGCTGAGGTCCTTTCCCGGTAAAAATTCTTCAACGATGACTGGTTTTTCATAACCGAACTTTTCACGGATCTCATTAATGGCTTTTATCAGTGCATCCAGGTTATTTGCTACACTCCTCTGGGTAATACCGAAACTGGAATCACCGAAATTGGGCTTTACGATCACGGGAAAAGCAAAGGGGAGTTCAAATGTGGAATCCTCAGGTTTTATAAAGAAAGCATCCGGAGCCGGTATCTCCATCTCCTTTGCGATCCCGCGGATCAGAGATTTATCATAACAGTAGGCCAGGCACTGCGGGCCGCTTCCGGTAAAGGGGATGTTCAGCATTTGTAAAAAAGCAGGAACATTCAGCTCTTTCTTGGGGTCATTATCATATCCTTCATCACACAGGTTGAAAATATAATCAATTTTATACCTGTTCTTCATGAGATCATTGATCAGCAGATCGTGATCATTGAAATAGGATATCTTATATCCTTCCAGTTCTCTGAGGGCTGATTTTAACTGGTCGATCGTGTAAAAGTCATCATCATCAAAGACGGAATCAGGTTTTAAAGCATCCGGCTTATTAGGGTCACCAAAAAGCACCACGACATTTTTTACGATCTCTTTTGATTGTATCTTTAGCGGGGTCCATTCTTTTTTTACTGTTCCGGTAAGGATAACGCGTCTCTCCATCATCCCCAGGTCCTGGTTTCTTTTTGAATTGACAGTTATCTGGCTGTGCGGATTGATATCCTGAAACCGGGCTTTCTGAAGCAGTTCCAGAAGGCTCTCTTTTGTATATAATCTTTCCGAATAGAACTGATCTGCTATCACCCCTTTCTCAATATTGGTGATCAGTTCCCTTGATATCATCTGGTTGTTGTCGCAGGAGAGGGAGCGCTCCCGGCAGACAAAGAAATTCTTGTCGATCCATTCCCAGGAATGGGGCTGAAAATTATTTTTTAAGTATTCTCCATCCGCAACATCGATCAGCAGTTTCCCCCAGGGTTTTAGTACACGGTAGACTTCCTTTAACACCCTGAGATCATCCTGCATGGTCTCAAAATAACCGAAGCTGTTTCCGAGAATTACAACTATATCAAAATAGTCTGTCTGATAAGGGATCTTTCTGGCATCTCCTTCCCTGAATTTTACGTTTAATCCTTCCTTTTTGGCTTGTGTCCTGGCTTTGTGGATCAGGTAATGAGACCTGTCCAGTCCCTCTGCAGAATAACCCTGCCTCGTCCATTCCAGGGAATGACGGCCCTGTCCGCAGCAGAGATCGAGTATTTTCTGATCCGGCGTCAAAGACAAAATATTCGAAAAAAGTTTTACTTCTTCTTTTGTAATATCTCTGTCATCCACTACATCAGAGTCGGTCTTTAAATAGAGGGGATTGAAAATATTTCTCCACCATTCCGGATGAACATAATCTTCAAGATTTTCAACCGGCCCGCAGATCTTTTTATTTTTTTTAGGATTTTTTAAATTATTTTGAGTATGTATAATATCATTTTTTTTTGTCATGAAAACAGACTCCTTATTATAAAATGAAGAAGCCTGCAGGAGGTCTTTCCTGCAGGCTTTTATTTAGAGAAATGGCCCTATTTTTCTTCTGTTTCTTCGGCCGGTTTTACATCTTTGATCTTTTTCATTTTTTTAACTTTCTTCTCTTTTTTTTCTTTTTTTTCTTTCTTTTCTTCTTTTTTTACTTCTTTCTTTTCTTCTTTTTTTACTTCTTTCTTCTCTTCTTTTTTTACTTCTTTCTTCTCTTTCAGCTCTTTTTTGATCTTTTTCTTGGCTTCTTTTTTAGCCTCTTTTTTAACTTCTTTTTTTACCTCTTTTTCTGCTTTGTCAGATTTTTTGATCTCGCCTTTTTTCTTACCCATATCTTCTTTTGCCTTCACGTCAAAAGATGAAAAAGAGATAAGACACAATAAAGTAATTAAAGTAATAAATAAACGTTTCATTATTTTCTCCTTTTAATTTAGACATTTTAAATACTATGTCTATAAATTTATTCTGTTTAAGAATAATTTTTTTAGTAGCTGTCATCACCCTCACTGTCATCAGAGCCCTGATCGTCACTGCCAGAATCGTCATCAGATTCTTCCTGTACTAATGTGATGGTTTTAGCTGTTTTCTTATTCTTCACTTCGACATATTCGATCTCCACTTCTTTCCCAACAGGAACTTCTTTCAGGGAATTGACATTGACAAATTTGGTTGTTTTGTCTGTCTGATACACGACATTTACTTTTTCATCATTGTCATTGAGCTCGCTTATTGTGATCTGACTGCCGGTTATCTTGACTACGGTGCCGGAAGTATAACTGGTATCCTCTTCTTCCTGTGCAATAATGACGGTACTCATAATAAAGATGATCAGTAATGACATTAAAATTAAGATTTTTTTCATTTGTTTTCACCTCCTTTTTGGTTTATTTTTCTTATATTTTTTAACCTTTCCAGGTCATTTTTAAAGGTTTCAACATCCTCCAGCCCGTAAACAACGGCATGCAGTAATTCTTTATATGCTTTGCCTTCCGGTTTAACGAGATAATATGATGAATTCGGCCCTATGCGTTTATCACGTACAATGCCGGTCAGACGAAGACGAAGCAGGTGTTTGGAGATATTAGGCTGTGTCTGTTCAAGAACCCCGCAGATCTCATTCACTGCCAGGTCCTCCTGGTTTAAAAGGTTAACGATCCGTAAACGGGTTTTGTCTGCGAATGTTTTTAGTATCTGCTGTGCTTTTAAAAGTTTCATTCTTTATCCTCTTATGAGTATATAACTATATGGTTATATACTCATAAGAGGATAATGTACCTCATAAAAATTATTTGTCAACTTTTTTTTGACATTTTATGTAATGCGTCACTGACGGGATGGTATAATTAAATTAGGTAGTCGCAGGCTTCAGCCTGCGTTCTTATAATTAGTTTATAAACAAAGAATTACGCAAGCTAAAGCTTGCGACTACCCCTGTAAAACCTTATTATTTAACCCCGGTCAGTGACCCCTTACCATTTTATATGTAAATTGTATATTATAGTTAATTCATTTTCTATCTTCATAAATTTCATTCCCATTAAAATAATCTTCATAAAAATATTTTACTTCTTTTACACTGATTAAGTTTTCTGATCAATGATCTGAAGGAATATAGAACTACTTATTTTATTTCAGTAATCTGCGTTCCGGTTTTGCCGTGAGCATTTTATCGGTTTTAGCTTCACCAAGTGATGCGGTTAATGTATTTATACCATCATTCATTTCTTTAACCTGAACATTCAGTTCTTCTGAAGCGGCTGATGATTCCTCAGCATTACTGGCGAAAGCCTGGATAACATTGTCCATCTGGCTGATAGCATTGTTGATCTGTAAGAGGCCTTGAGTCTGCTGTTTAGAAGCAATGGTGATCTCGCTGATCAGGGCACTCACATTCTGCGAATTATCGATCACATCTTTAAAGGTACCATTGGTCTGGTTTACCAGGCTGAAACTATCGATAAGCTTATTCATGATATTTTCGATCATTCCGGATGTGTTTTTAGCGGCGGTTGCCGCTTTCATGGCCAGGTTCCGTACCTCTTCTGCCACAACAGCGAACCCGGCTCCTGCTTCACCGGCCCGGGCCGCCTCGACCGCGGCATTCAGCGCCAGGAGGTTGGTCTGAAAGGAGATATCATTGATGGAACGGATCACCTTTGATGCCTCTTCACTTGCCTTGGATATCTCCTGCATGGATGCGATCAGATCATTCATAAAATTATGGGCCTGGTCGATCACTTCATTCGTCTTATTCATGTAGTTATTTGCTTCTGCAGTGTTATCGGAGTTTTTTTGGGTCATGGCCGAGATCTCTTCCAGGGAGGCGGATGTCTCCCGTATTGATGCAGCCTGCTGGGAAGAACCCTCTGCCAGGGAATGGCTGGTAGATGAGAGGTGGCCGGATGTGGAAGCGACATTTTCAGAGGCATTTTTCAGACTGTTTATTATATTGTTCATCGGTTTGATAATGTTTGAGGTTACATAAATAAAGTTAAAAAGCATACAAGAGACACCGACCGGGAATGCGATCATTAATGCAGTTATATTATATATAGAGACTTTGCCTATTATATATAATGTTAGACAGAGGGCCCAGATCCCGGGGATCAGCCTGATCCATAACCGCGTTGTCAGATTTTTTTTATATAGTTTATTTAAAAATAAATAGACCAGCAAAGCTCCAAAACCAACGATACCGCCAAGCAATAGAATTTCTATGATCATATGAGTCTCCTTACCAGAGCATTTTAAATAAAAAATAATTACTACCTATGTTATTAATGCAGTAAAAATAAATGGTAAAACTATTTTTTTCCTTTTTTTGAGTCACAGCAGCATTTGCCGCTTATAGAGAGGATCAAGAGCAATGCACCGATAACGGTTAATGCAATATTACCCCAGGAAACACGTGCCCATGCAAAAAGAATAACTCCTGCAGAAAGAATGATTCTACACCAGCAGAGTTTCATAATGACCTCCTTTGAGTTTTTTAATAATGTATTCAAATATATTTTATTAAATTATTTTTTCTACAGTTTTTTAAAATTATATGATCTATATTGCTTGACAAAGCATTTTAATATAATAATTTTTTTAGGTTATGTATTAACCAATGCATAAAGTAATAAAAATCTAAGGAGGTACAATAATGTTATTAAAAAGAAAATTATTTATCTGGGCTGTTCTGGTCCTGTTCTCAGCCGGTTTAATGGCTTGCGGTGGCGGTTCTCCTTCAAAAAAGATCCTTGGCAAATGGCAGGGTGATATTGAATTATTCAAGAACAGTGAAGAGTACAAAGAGATGGAGAAGAATCCCATGGGTGGTATGGCTAAGATGTTCATGGAGATGATCGGTAATATGAAGCTGGATATAGCTGCAGATACGATCACGGTTGAGCTGGATTTTATGGGTCAGAATAAGAAAGAAGTTTCCAAATATAAAGTCACAGCTGAAACATCAGATTCTGTAACCGTTGAAAATGTCAGCGGAAAGAACAAGGGAAGTAAATCCGTCATTACTATTATTGACGCTACTCATATTAAATTAACCGAAGAAGGAAAGGACGACAAACCGGGGATGACCTTCAAAAAGATATAAAATAAGAGAATTATTTTTATATTATATAACCCCGTGTGATACAAGATGTTACACGGGGTTTTTTTATTATAATACTTGAAAAATGTAATAATATTTGAAAAGTATAATAAAAGTTGAAATAGCACTTTGTCATAAGTATATTACAGATCGATCCTTATAAAGGAGCCATCCTTGCTGTTTTGGAGAGATAATTGATGAAAGCATATATTGATCTTGTTAAAAAGATTTTTAGCGATGGTGCTGAAAAAGAGAACAGGACCGGTGTCAATACCATCGCTGTTCCCGGAGTGATATTTGAACATGATATGAAGGATGGTTTTCCTTTATTGACCACCAAGAGTGTTCCTCTGCGCCTGGTAGCCTCAGAACTGGAATTCTTTATTAAGGGAATAACGGATAAGGAATGGTTGAAAAAAAATGAAAACCATATATGGGATGAATGGTGCAGTCCTGATAAGGTACCTTACGGCCATGATGAGGGCACCAAAAAAAAGATGATAGAGGAAAGAGACCTGGGCCCCATATACGGCTGGCAGTGGCGGAATTTCGGGTCACAGTATCTTTCCTTTGATAATGAACCTGAAGGTGAAGGAATAGACCAGCTGAAGAATATGATCGATAAGATAAAGAAGGACCCTTATGACAGACGCCTGATCGTTACTGCCTGGAATCCGGTCGATCTTAAAAAGATGGCTTTACCCCCCTGTCATTATTCATTTCAGGTGACCATCATCGGCAAAAAACTGAACCTTTTATGGAATCAGCGGTCGGTTGATGTGGCTTTAGGGCTCCCTTTTAATATTGCCGGTTATGCATTACTGCTCCATCTCATTGCAAAGGAGACCGGATATGAGGAAGGCCGGCTCGTCGGATTTCTTGCGGATACACATATTTACCAAAATCATATTGACGGATTAAAAGAGCAGATACAGAGGGACCCGTTTCCGTTACCGGCTATTCGAACGGAACACTTTACTTCCCTTTTTAACTGGAAATTTACAGATACCGCAGTCGATAATTATCAGCATCATCCAAAGATATCGTTCGAGGTGGCCGTATGAGTGAGATCATTGTGATAGCGGCTGTGGCAAAGAATAATGTTATCGGTAATGGGTTGAAGATCCCATGGCATATTAAAGAGGATTTTCGCCATTTTAAAGAATTAACTTTACATCATGCGGTAATAATGGGGGACAGGACTTATGAGTCTCTTCCTAACAAACCGCTCCCGCAGAGAGAGAATATCGTCCTGACCTTTGACAGGAATTATCATCCGGAAGGGACTGTTATAAAATATTCTTTTGAAGAAGCACTGGAATACTGCAATGATAAAGAGAAGGTATTTATTATCGGTGGTGCCAGTATCTATGCACTGGGTTTAAAGGTTGCAGATACTTTAGAGCTCACAAGGATCCATAGTGATTTTGAAGGGGATATTTTTTTCCCGGAGATCAACTTAAATGAATGGGACCTTGTTAAAAAGATCGATAAAAGAGATGAACAGGTTGGAGATTATTCTTTTTTAACATATAAAAGAAAAACAGGCATTCATTGAGGAAATGGTTCATTTTTTCTTGTTTGCCATCTCCATGCTGACCTTGAATACCCCTTTTACCACTTCTGCCAGGTAATCATAGTTCAAAGTATCATAGGTGTCTGTCTTTTTATGGTAGTGAGGATTCCTGTAAAAGGATGTATCCGTCAGCATGACAGAAGGATAATTCACTTTCCAGAATGACCAGTGGTCGGAGAAATCAAGGCCCGGGATAAAAGCGGGACCTGCAATAGATTCAACCGGAAAAGTGCAGTGCTTTTTAAATAGCGAATAGACCCTGTGCACCAGCTTTATATTTTTCAGGTCCCCGACGACGGTGATGTAATTTCCCTTGTTCGGATAAAAAAGGTTCAAAAGAGGAGGATATTTCTGGGAATTCTTTTCATCGGAATAATATCCGATCATTTCAAGGATAAGAGCGGCCCGAACATTCTCGTTTTTTTTCCGCACCGAACGGGAATAGACATAACTTCCCATTAGAGCGGTCCCAAAAAAGGGAGGCTCTTCATTGGCAAAAGCGACAAACCGTACTGTCCGGGAGGTCTTTTTTTTAGCTGTCATCTTCGCCAGTTCCAGAAGGCCTGCAACAGCGCTGGCATTATCATCCGCTCCCGGATTATCACAGGTGTCATAATGGGCCCCAACGACCAGTATCTCATCGGGAAGGTCAGTTCCCTTTTTCTCAACTATCAGATTAGCTACCTTCTTTTTATTCGCTTCATAATACTGCTTCTCAACTGTATACCCGCAGCTTTTTAGTTTCCTTTCAATATAGGTTTCAGCTTTTTTCATATTGCTATATT
>JAHITG010000467.1 GCA_018817865.1 Spirochaetota bacterium | reverse complement strand
TGAACTTGTCAGGGCTTTAGAAAAGAAAAAGAGCTATACCAATATTAAAAATCTTTGGATAAAAAAAGGAACCTCCGGAGTCATCCGCAATTCTATAAGACCGGCTTTTTCTGATCTGAATAAATTACCCTTTCCGGACAAAGACCTTTTTAATCAGCATTTCAATGTCGGTGATAATTATATCATCATGACCTCCTTCGGATGCCCGTACCGCTGTACCTACTGCAGTAATGATCTCTTTCTGAACATGTATAAAGGAAAGGGCTGTTTTATCCGGCGCCGAAGCCCGGAGAATGTGATCGCGGAATTGAAAGAAGCTAAAAAAAAGTATAAACTCAAGATCATCAATTTTATGGATGATATCTTTACCACGGATAAAAAATGGCTGAAAAAATTCACAACACTCTATAAAATACAGATCAACCTGCCTTACAGGGCCATCTCCCATCCAAAGCAGATCGACAACGAGATCGCCCGGATGCTGAAAAATTCCGGATGCTACCGGGTGGAATTTGGAGTACAGAGCATCAATGCAGAGGTACGAAAGAACATTCTGAAACGGTATGAGACGAACGAAGATATAGCAGAAGCTTTTTCCGTATGCGAAAAGCATAAACTGGAATTCATGATCGACCATATATACGGTATCCCCACGGAAGATGAGACACAGCAGATGGAAGCAGCCCGGTTTTACAGTGATTTCAAACCGGCGCGTGTAGCTAATTTCTGGCTGGTCTATTATCCAAAAACAGCGATCATTGATACGGCATTGAAGATGAAACTCCTGTCAAAAAATGATGTCGAGCGTATTGAGAACGGATATATAAAGACCTACCATGACCACGGTTCCGTACAGGATAAAAAGAGGCAGAAGATGTTCGAGAATTTTGCCGTCTTCTTTATGCTTATACCGCTTCTACCGAGAAGCTGGAATAAAAAATTGTCACAATCAAAATTTCTCTTTAAACTCCACATGGTCCCCTACTTTATCCAGATATTTCTTGATTTTTTAGGCGGGATCAAGTATAAAGACTATGATACTTTAATGTTTGCCAAATATTATTTTAAATATATGTTCAAAACGGTTTTGATCAAATTAAAATTGAAAAAATATTAGAACACCCTATATTTTTACACAAAAAGAGGGGAGAACCATGACAAAAAAGAAAAAAAGAAATAAGCCGGAACAGGTTCAGGTAATGACACCTAAACCACCGAAACTGTTAGACTCAAAACAGGAATCAAAGATCTTTAATATTGTTTCCCTTCTTTTTATCTTTCTCGGATTCCTCCTGCTTTACAATCAATTCGTGACCATAGAAAAGCTCTTTAATAAAGTAGCCGCTTTTACCAACTGGGGAACACTGGGACAGTTCATGGCTTTTCTGGATAAATATTCCAGCCAGATCTTCACTTCCACCGACAATCTCATCGGATGGCTGATAGGGATCACTTTCAGCTTTCTTGTCCTGATGGAGATATCAAAAAGCTGGCTCTCCCTCTTTTTTGAAAGGCTGTTTCAGAAGAAAAGGAATGTCCTGATCTTCCTTTTTGCTTTCTTTTTTATAATGCTCCGGTTTTATATTGCAAAGGGTGAGGATATGGCATATGGTGACGGCCCTTTTCATCTGGCCCATATCTGGTACGGATTTAAAGGTTTCCAGGCCGGAAAGATCTTCCCTTATTGGACCACGATCTTCAGCTGCGGGTCTTTGGTCATCTGGCCGTACAGTCCCATGTATCCGCTTTTGTATGGATTCATTGCTTTTATCACAGGCAATTTCTTTTTTGGCTTGAAGCTCGCTTTCCTCCTGGCACAACTGGCAGGAGCTATCGGTATCTATTTATGGCTGAGAGAATATACGGAAGATAAACGGGCGGCCATGATCGGGAGTATCGGATACGGGCTCAGTTTTGAATTCGTGGTTGTGATGCTCTTCCCGGGACGATATCCTGCCGGACTATTAGTCGGCATCGTACCATTTATTTTTTATTTAAGTGAAAGACTGATCAAAGATTTTGCCAATATAAAACTCCTGATCATTATGGCCATTCTGATCGCCGTAGTTCCCCTGGTCCATTTTGCCATGGGGCTCTGGATGCTGATCTTCTGGGCAATCTATATTACCCTGCGTATCTTTCTTTTAAAAGATAAATTCAAGAAGAACCTGAAAAAGTACTCTTTGATCATTACTGCTGTGCTGGTCAGTATCCTGTTGACGCTTTTTTTCATTATCCCTACCTTAAATGGTTTTGACGGATGGAACTGGATCGGCAAAAGATTTCTGATCACTTATGGAGAAGGAGGCCAGTTTGCCAGTGAACCGGCTCCCGACTTCAGCAAGATACTCTTCTGGAACAACGGACACTTCTCCCTTTTCGGGAATGTTAAAGGTACATGGGACATCGGATATATCGGATTTACCGTCTTCCTGCTCTCCCTGATCGGCATCTATTATATCTTTAAAAAAAAGCAGTTCAAATATTTGCCCCTGGCAGTAATATATCTTCTCAATTTCTACATCCTGATCTTTTATCATGCAAAACTCTCATCCCTGATACCTTTTTTAAAGATTAACGGGCCCAGCCGGTATCTGATCTATTTCATTCTGCCCACTGCCTCTTTAAGCAGTGTAGCTTTTCTCTTTTTGATCAAAAAAATAAAGATCAATCCTGTTAAAATATTCTCCATTATATTCCTGATCCTGCTTTTAGATATGGGGACCACAACATTCCAGGATACCTATGCTTTAAAGTATAGACCGCAATCCGTTGGTCTCTTTCAATGGATGAAGACGAATTTCCCTGAAACACCCTCCTATCGAGTTATTTCCCTGGGTACAAGAAAT
>JAHITG010000044.1 GCA_018817865.1 Spirochaetota bacterium | reverse complement strand
GGCTTTGTTTATATAAACGAAATAACTAATGTATTCACATTTAACTATATTGCCCCTGTGGTCACTGCCCCTCTGGATGAGACAACGATCTATGATAATCCCTATACTTTCAGGTGGGATAATGCTTTTCAGGGTGTTACCTATGAACTGCAGATCAGTGACAGTTTATCGTTTATTACGATCCTGACCTCTGTCAGCGGGTCACAGCTTGCGTCAGTCAGTATACTGTTCACGCTGGATAAATTCGGGACCACGGACCCCTATTACTGCCGTGTCAGATCGGACGGTCCACTCGGGATTTTTTATTCTGATGTTAATAAATTTTATGTGGTTCTGGAAGGGCAAGAGGAGTCAAAGGAGTCCCTGGCCGTAACTGAAACAAAAATATTCCCAACCCGGCTTTCCCCTGATGAATCAGTAAAAATTGCCATTGGTACTGATCCGGCAAAAGATCTGAGTAAAGTAAAAGTGGTCTTTCTTGATGCCAATAAAAATATTCTGTATTTAAAAGATTTTCCGGGTTCCGATTTTTCAGCAAGTAATATTAAAGAGGTGCCTCTGGCAGATACCGGATTGAAAAAGGGATTTTATTTTGTTTCCGCTATTCTGTACTATAAAGATAATTCCGTAAGTAAGAGTAAAATATATCCCATTATCATAAAATAAAGGAGTTTGTTATGCGTGTTTTTATAATAGTATTCGCTTTACTGCTTCCTGTATGCCTGTTAGGACTGAATGGCTTGAGCTATAATTCCTACGCCCTTATGATGCCGGATAATGGTTTTTACAACAATACCGCTGGATTAAACGGTTTAAAAAATCAGGCTGTCTCCTTTATGTTCCATAATGAAGGGGAAGGTATGTATAATCTGGACCTTGCCTATGCAAGGAGGATGCTGAGCAGGCGTTATATCCTGGGAACGCATCTGAATTATAAAACATCAAGATCCTATGATATTCTCGACTCTTCCGGCAATAAGGACGGCTCCTTTAATTATAATTATATTCGGGCTGACCTGTTATGCGCTTCATCTTTCTATTTTATTGACAGTCTGAACGAATTGAATTACGGAGTAAGGCTGAAGATGGAGAATGAGAAAGCAGATCAGTATACGGATACGGGTTTTCAGGCTGATATCGGACTTCAGTATGCTTTTACATTTTTTAAGAGCAAATATATTGACAGCTTCCAGCTTTCCACCGTAGTAGAGAATCTGGGAAAAGGCCTGGGAGGAGTGGACAGAATGAGATTCGCAGGCGGTATCTCTTCTTTTATTCCCCTGGTCAAGAATATAAGGCAGATGCTTTTTGCCGTAAGCCACGTTCAATATTTTAATTCTCTATTAAAAGAGAATAACGGGCAGGTCTTCTCAATAGGGTATAAAGAAGACCTTTCTACTTTTACTTCTGCTCTAAAGGATTATGCTTTGATGATCAGTGTTTCATACAATTATATCAGGGCCATAAGGATCCTGGGAGATTTCAGCGGGCTGGAATACGGGATCAATATTGATTCGCGCTATTTTAATTTTGGTTACAGCTGCTTGTTCAACAGTTTAAGCGGTAATAATTATTATACAAGTTTAAGTATAAAATTTTAATCAGGGAGATAGACCATGAATTTAAAAGGTTTAAAAAATTCTTATTTTTATTTAATGATCTTTATTTTTTTTATGGCATGTACAGCAGAAAAAGAGGTGCTGGACCCGATCATCCTGGACAGTTCAAAATATAATTTTGAATCAGGACTGGCAGACGGCTGGATACAATCTACTTTTTTCGATTCCAGGTCGATCAGTGGTGTTTCCGCATCCGGTGTAACCTCAGCTGTGGGTGATTATTCCCTATGCGCTGCGGCTCATCTGGTTTCAGGATCTGATACCCTGTCCAAGGGAGAAGTATATGTGGACATGAGGAAGTATAAACCTTTTGGTGTGCTTAATATACCGTTAAATCTGAATAGTAAGACCATAAGCGTCTGGACATATGTTCCCGGTGCTTTATCCGGGCCGTCGACAGCTCCGAACGGGATCCAGGTCTTCGTGAAGGATATTAATTACAACAACTGGTATTCAAGCTTCTACAAGATCGGTACTCCGGTGGCAACCAATTCCTGGTACAAGATAGAGGCGCTTCTTTCAACTGCTGCAGGAAATTACGGATTTAAAGATGAGAAATTCGATCCTGAAAAAATAATTATAATTGGAGTAAAGATCGGCGTGGCTGACTCCTCATCCAATGTTAATGTCAACAGTCAGTTCTATATCGACGCAATTTCATGGGAATAATGATTTTTAAGGCAGGTAGATATGAAAAAAGTAATTATTAGTTTTATTGTACTGATACTCGCATCTGTTCCGTTATGGGGCCTGAATAAATACAGGGGAGCCAATTTTATCTCATTCGGTGTGAAGGAAGAGCTGGGAACGGCGAGATCCTTCAGGTCCCTTGATACTCTAAAAGAGGCTGAACTGAACACACTCGTCATTCCTGTCACATGGTTTCAAAATACCACTAATGCAAATACTATATTCAATAAAACGAACGGGTACTGGCAGACCCCGTCGGATGAGGCTCTCTCTAACCTGCTTGACTATGCAAAGGAGCTGGGCCTGACAACTGTTATCAAGCTTCATGTCAATGTTACGAATGGTGATTCCAGGACCTTGATCGAACCGGCTGCCTTTAATACATGGTGGAGTAATTATAAGGTTTTTGCAGATCACTATGCTGTGATATGCCGGCAGAAGAATGTTGATATTTTTATAATAGGGACGGAGCTGAAAAAACTGGCGGGTACATCTTATCTGAACTACTGGAAAGTCCTGGCACAGGATATCAGGAAGACATATTCCGGCAGCATCACATATTCAGCTAATTGGGATAATTATCAGAATGTCAGTTTCTGGAGTGAGATGGATATCATCGGTCTTGATGTCTATTTTCCGCTGATCGCACAAAATACGGTTACTATTGATCAGATAGAAGGGGCATGGCAGTCCTGTCAGGTGATCGGGACCTATTACGGCCGGAACTGGCTTCAGGAACTTAGAAATATCTCTGTGGCTAATAGCAAACATGTACTTTTTACGGAGATAGGATACTGCAGTACCCGTGCTGATAGTGTGGGGGATTCCGTACTGGCCAAGCCGTGGGGACAGCCGACCGGATCTGTTGATATGGAGATACAGGCCAAAGCATATGCAGGATTTATCAAGTCATTTCTTAAGGAGGACTGGTTTGAAGGATTTTTTATCTGGGACTGGCGTCCAGATCCTGATGCGGGGGGCTGGAATGATAAAGATTTTACACCTCAGAATAAACCGGCTCTGGAAGTGCTTAAGAGCCTGAAATATTATGAAGAGGATATTCATCATGATGACCTGGAAGTAATAACGAAACCGGGAAAAGTTGATTATGCGGGCAAAGACACGATCCTGTTCAAATTTTTATCGCATAAACCCGGGGAGCTGATCTTAAGGATTTACAACAAGAATTACAGGAAGGTGCTGGAAAAGAAAGTAATGTTCAATGATGAACAAGAAAAGAGTATCACTATCGAATATTGTGATCTTGATGCAAAGATATCAAGAGGCCTCTATTTTTTCAGGATTGAATTTAATGATTTTAAAGAATCAGGAAGGTTCATTATTATAAAATAATAAAATATTTAAGCTGTCATAAATGTAGCAACACACCTTTAGGTGTGTTAAAAAATATTATAACAGACCTGCACCCTGCGGGCGTTGCTTCGCAAAAGGTCTGTTGTTACATTTTAAAAAATTAAATTGGCAACCTAAATATTCAGGGAGAATTTAATGAAGAAGCAGATGTTATTATTATTAATATTATGTGTGTTCTTAAACACCCCTGTCAAAGCAGAGAATACATTCAATAAATATAATTTAATATCTCCTCTGTCTCTGGCCTCAGGCGGATTTGTTTCGGCTGTTTATAACGACAGTTTTAACATATATAACAATCCGTCTTTTTTAGCTATCCGGGATTATTCCTACTATGAATTATCTTTCTTTAAGGACAGTTTTGATAATTACCTGTTTCATTTGTCTGCTGTAAGTGAAAAGAAGAGGCTCTCCCCTTATAATTTCGGAATTAAACTCTTTTATAATGATTTTTCTGATGATGATATCGGGTACAGGGTCTATGGAATAAATCCTGGGATCTCTGTCAAGATACTGAACGATCTGTTTGGCGGGGTTTCCTTCCTGCTGTATAAGAATTCGTTTGAGAATATGGATAATCTCCTCTTTTTGTCCTCTTTTTCTTTTACCTATCAGCTTATACAGGAGGGTTATGCTTCGGTCTATGTCAAGAATCTGGGAGGAGATGTGACTTATTTCGGGAAATACAGTGACGGGATCTATCCTGATTTTGGATTTCTTTACAGCCAGAAATTTAATTTCGGCCTTCTGGCACAGGGTCTGGTGAATTACTCTGAATATAATGAAGTAGAGGGAACACTGGCTTTACTGTATGATATGAAAGTCTCCAGTATCAGCCTGCTCCCCTTGATCAGTGTGCAGTATAAAGAAGACTTTGATCTGATGAATGGACTCTCATATGGCATGGGATTAAAGACCGGTTCTTTAATGGTTGAATTCGGTTTTAAAGTAATAGATTCCGAGAATTTGTATTCTTTATCTTTAAAAAACATATCACTTTAGGAGGAAGAACATGAAAAGATGTGTGTTCTTAATATTAATAATTGGTTTGATCTGTTATTTCAGCGGAAACCTTTTTGCAAAGATCGATAAACTGGAGGTTGACGGTATAGTAAAAATATACTGGAACTACCTCAATAACGGGTTTGACAAGACCACAACGCGGGTCTTATCATCAGGAGTGAAGCTGTATGATGATCTTGATGAATATGCCTATACATTTATTGCTGTGCGGCTGAATATGTATGTAATGGAAAATGTCAAAATTGCCTTGCGATTGGGAAAAAATGATACGCTCTGGGCGTCACATAATGCTTTTTTCAATCCGGAGCATACCCAGACTGTGGGCAATTTTCTGGGAGAATCATCTCCTGCCGACTCCAGGAATTACGGAGGGATAAAAGTAGACAGGCTTTTTATTGAAGCGGATGATATTGTCTGGGGGTATGTCAATTTTATTGGCGGACGCCAGTTGTATTCCGGGACCGTATATGAAGAGGCCAATACATTTAAAGACATTCCTCAGGACCTCTTTGTATATTTTGTCAGCGATGGGCTTGTTTTTAAAATGAATGGATGGGATTTTCTCTTTTTCGAACCTCAGATGAAAACAGAGCTTTTTGCCTTTAAAATAAATGATAATACGGCTGACCTGTACAGTCCTTCCGGCGGATACACATGGGAGAGGAAATACGGTGACGGAGATCAGAACCTGTATGGGCTGATCAATAAGATCATCTATAAAGACCACAGTATTAAAAATTATTTTCTTGTGTACGATAAGGGCGGTAAAAAACTTACTCAAGGTGACTCGAATATTGACGGATATGATAACAGGTATATCATCGGTTTAAGTTATGCAAATCAGAAGTTCTTCTCAAAGTATATCAAGATAAGTGCTGAAGCAGGCTATATACTGGGTAAAAGGGCGATCGGGACCTATTATGATCTGGATAACAGTTTAAACTGGGTCCAGAAAAATTATTATGATGAAGCAAAATATGATTCATACATATATAGAGCAGGGATCGAGTTTAAAAAGGCTAAATTCACGGTATCTGTTTTTAATGTCGGAGGGAGAGGGGATGACCCGTCCACACCGGATACAATAGAAGGATTTTACGGGTTTAATGAATCTTTTTATACGAGGGTTTACGGGAATGAGTTTGGCGGGTATGGTGAAATATTGAAAGCAACTCCGTATATGCATAACTATGCTTCCGGCAGTCCTCTGCTCGAGGAAGATGAAAGATATGTTGACCCTTCTGTTGCTCGGTTCCCTCTGGGTGTAATTGGGGGTAACATTAATTATCTCATAGGGGCATTGGGAGATGATGAGAATAAGTTCATTCCTATGGTTGAGTATTTTTATTATTATACCCTCGGTTATCCTATTGTAGCTTTGGACAGGAATAACAGTCTGTATAAAGTGAACAGTGCCGGAATGGAAGTGGATGTGACCGCTAAATATCTGTATAAAAATAATTTCATAATCAAACTGGTATACGGACTTTACCTTCCCGGCAATACATTTGCAGCCGGATATAATCAGCTGTTAAAAGAAGAATTGGGCAGGGATCCTGTTGAGCTTATCAAGTGTCAGGTTGATCTCTATTTTTAAGTGTAATTATTGATGTGCACAAGAATCCTGCGACTACCGGATATTAGTTCAGTAATACTATGGGGATAGGAGCTGAATAATAAAAGATCATGATAATAAGTATATCATTTTAGATGTCTTATGTATCAGGAGGGGCCTGTTATGAAGAAGTATTTTTATTTTTTTATCTGCTTTTTTGCTCTAACCTTTTTTACAGATGGTTATGCTTTCCAATCTAAATATACATTTGAATACAAGTGGGAAAGCTTTGAGAAAGATAATTTATGGCTTATTGACAATATTAAGGACAATAATATTGAAGATATCAGCATCATAAAAGGAAGATCGACACACCGCGGGAATAGTCTGAAAGTAAAGTTTATAAAGAAAGGGACCGGGATAATAAGCCGTGTTGATGTGAAAAGTTTTGGCAATGTAAATGCTCTGCGGCTGGATGTGTATGCAGAAGAATCCGGGACCAGATTAGCCCTGGCTTTCTCAACCAGTGAAAAGTTCATCTATTCTGAATCTAAAAGTATTATCCTTGAAAAAGGCTGGAATATGAATGTAACCATTTCGCTCGATAAAAACACATGGAAGAAGGATGATGAGAGCACTTACGATAAATACCCGGAAAAATTGGATGAATTAAAAAAACTGATGCTCAAATTTGAGACCCCGAATAGCGGAAGTCTCTATCTGGATAATATCCGTGTAGTCGGTAAAAAGATCATTAATAATGCGAATGAAATTCCGTATGATGAGATCACGAAGAAGAACACAGTAAATAAATATGAATTGCTGGATAAAATGACCATTCCGGCTACTTCGGAAAAGTATTCTGTCTCCATAAGAAAAAGCGGGTCAAAAAAATATATTTTAAAATATAAAGATATAAACAGCAGAGAAAAGGCCTCCTTTCAGATAAACCGGAATCTCAATATAGCTGATATTGAAAAGATAATAATAAAGATCGCAGGCCCTCAAAAAGCCCCTGTCTCCTTCGCCATGTCCTTCCAGACGGGGAACGGTTGGATATGGTATGAATCACCCATGTTCTACCTGCACAAGAAAAAAGAGAAGAGCATACAGGTCAATCTGAATGCAGGATATTTTAAATCACAGCAGAAGCAGTGGGGATATCATTCTTATCTGAAAGATAAGGATAATGTACATTCCATTACATTGATGGTATTTGGAATGGGTGATTCTGACTTTACAGATGAGATAAAAATTTTAAGTTTTAATTTTATAAGGGGAACACCGTTTTCAGCACCGGTCTCAGCGGTCGACCCGCAGTATATTGAAAAAATAAAAGCGGAGGATTATACTCAGCCTGAAATAAGCAAAGTAGAACATTTTTCCGAATCAGTTGAGATCTTTGATAAATTCGAGATTGATTTTCATCTCTTTAAAACATATAAAAACCCATATAACCCGGAAGAGATCTATTGCGAAGCAGTTTTTATATCTCCTGATGGAAGAATGCATAAAGTCCCTGCTTTCTATTACGAGCAGTTCACAAAAAATCTTCAGTCCTCGGAGCAGAAGAATTGGAAGGTACGGTTTGCTCCTGAACAGACAGGAAAATGGAGTTTTTATTTAACAGCTAAAAATCCGGCAGGAGATGTTTTTTATAAACGGGATCATTTTGAATTCAATGTGACGCCATCTGAATCACATAAGGGATTTATTAAGACAAAAGGTAAAAAATTCATTTTCAGCAACAAGGAAGTTTATTATCCTCAGGGGCTGAACCTCTGCTGGATAGACCGTTACGATAAACAGGGACGGGAGAATCTGGCCTATGCGGGACAGGTATATCTGGATTATCTCAAGAATTTCAGCAGATCTGATATGAACTGGGCCAGGATCTGGAATACACCGTGGGGGCTTATTCTGGAATGGATCAAACCGGTAGCTGAAGGCCTTGGGAAATACAGCCAGGAGAATGCCTTTCTCTTTGACCAGATCATAGAGTATGCCAGGGAAAACGGTATATATTTTCAATATGTGATCAATTTCCACCGGATGTTTGATGAGAATTATGAATGGGAGGTCAATCCTTATAATATTAAAAATGGAGGCCCTTTAAAAACCCCCCAGGATTTTTTTACGGACAAGAATGCAAAAAAATATTTAAAGAGGAGACTTCTTTATACGATAGCACGATGGGGGTACTCTTCTTCCATAATGAGCTGGGAGCTGTTTAATGAAGCGGACCTGACATCAAACTTTAATCCGGATAATGTACGGGACTGGCATGTGGAGATGGCTAATTATATGAAATCGGTTGATACTCATGATCATCTTGTTACCACCAGTTTCAGCCGGCCGCTGTCCGGCATGGAGACCTTTCAGCTGCAGGAGATCGATTATTCACAGACCCATACCTATACATATGATTTTAAAACAGCTCTTTTTACGATCCCCTCTTATAAAATAGATCAACTGAATAAACCCCATGTTACGGGGGAGATCGGCGGAGCCATTGAACTTGCTGAAGAAGAAGTAAAGGACAAGATGGGGATCAGGCTTCATCAGGTCCTATGGTATTCTTTTTTTTCTCAGGCTTCATCTTCCGGAATGTACTGGTGGTGGGATGAGTATGTGAATAAAAATAATCTTTATTCTGTATTTGAAAATTATAATAAGCTGGTCAATGGATTTAATTTTGCAGAAGGAAAGCGAATAAAGATCAAAGTCTCCTCCGGTGGTATCGGGGATTATTTTTTTGCACCGATACTGGACTGGGAGAAACCAACAGGTGAAAAATTCAAGCTCATCGGCGATGAACTCAAGGGAAAGGGGTACCTTTCCAAATATCTGCATGGAAAATTTCAGAATGACAGTAAGTCTTCTCCGGAATTCGATATAACATTTTTGAAAAACGGATATGTAGAGATCATGGTTGGTCAGGCCTCTCCCTATAATTCAAACCTGACAGTTATAATTGATGGTAAAGAAGTGATCAGGGAAGATTTTCCCAGGATCAATTCTTCAGTACCCAAGCAGATGGACAGGCTTTTTATAAAGGAAGTGAGCAAGGGCCCGCATACCATCAGGATTGAGAATAACGGAAATGACTGGCTGATGATCAATTATATAAAATTCATTAATTGTATCGATGATATTGAGGCGTATGGTGTTCAAGATGATAGTCAGATCTATATATGGATCAAGAACAGGAAATTCAATGCTGAGAACTGGCTGGAAGGTTTAAAAAGTGAAGCTGAAAAAGGAAAGATCGCTGTAGATGATGTTTTTAAGTATGATAAAGTAAAAGTGTTTTATTATGACACATGGAAGAATGAGATGATAAAAGTGGATAATTACAGCAGTAAGAATAAAAAGTTTATAATAGATTATCCCCGGATCAGCAAGGATATTTTACTTGTGATAAAAAAGTTGAATTAAAATCGGGCAAAAGATGAGCAATGGCATATAAAAAACTGATCATTATTGCTGCTTTTATTCTATGCTTAATGCCGAAACTATTTTCAGCAGATTATAAATATGCATTTGAGTATAAATGGGAAGGATTTGAAAGGGATAATTTGTGGCTGATAGATGAGTTGTACGGAAATGTAGTAACTGCGGCTGAACCTTCGTATGTATATGCTTCCGAGGGCAAGAAGAGTCTCAAGATAGATTTTTTGAAAAAGGGACTGGGCTTGGTGGCACGGGTGGATGTGCCTTCACTTCAGGGGATAAATGAAATTAAACTGGATATTCTTTCTACAGCATCGGGAGTGAAATTCGCTTTTGCTTATTCCATAAAAGAGATCTATAAATGGTATGAAGCAAAACAGGTTATTCTAAAAAAAGGGTGGAACAGGAATATTACGATCAACCTCTTGAAGAAAGAGTTTAAGACCGGGGATGAGATCTCCTATGAACGACAGGCGGAGGGGCTGGATAAATTATTAAAGAAGGTCTTCTTCAAATTTGATGTCATGAAAAAAGGCACGGTATATGTGGATAATATCCGGTTTATAGGAAAGAAGCTGAAGAATAATGCTGATATCATCCCTTATGATAAGGTATCCAAAGGAAATTCAATTGATAAATATTCTCTGGTTGATGAGTGTATCATACCTGCCTGGTCAAAGATGAGGTCTGTGGCCATTGACAGGGGAAAAGATCGAAAGTACGTTTTAAAGTATAAAAATATTAATAATATAGATAAAGCAGCTTTTGCAATGAATGAAAGCCTGGATCTGACAGGAATTTCAAAGATCCTTGTAAAGATCAAGAACAGTTCTTCTCCTGCTGTTTTTTCCCTGGCATTTCAGGTGGGTGAAGGGTGGATGTGGCAGGAATCTCCGCTCTATTATCTTCTGCCTGATCAAACCCGGACAATAACCGTTAATCTCAATGCGCCCTATTTTAAAACTGAAGAGACTGCATGGAATTTTAAATCATATTTATATGATAAGGATTCTCTTAAGAGTATTAATTTTATAGTATACGGGTTTCCAAAGAAAAAGACAGAAGGTTCTATTAAAATTTTGGATTTCATCTTTGTTAAAGGGAGGGATTTTATTCCCCCTCCTGAAGAAGTGGAACCGTTATACAAGGAAGAAATCCAAAAGGATACTTATAGCCGACCAAAGATCACAGAACTTTTAGAGTTTACAAAATCAGTTGATCTTTTTGAAAAGTTTGAGCTGACCTTTGTTTTGGATCAAGAATATAAGAATCCTTATAATCCTGAAGAGATCTTCTGTGAAGGTATCTTTGTCGGTCCTGATACTAAAGAGATAAAGGTTCCCGGTTTTTATTATGAGGAACTGGATAAAAATCTGGAATCAACGGCCAAAAATATTTGGAAGATCCGTTTTGCTCCTTTTAAAGCAGGAAAATGGAAATTTTATATCCGGATCATTAATCCTGCAGGTGAGCTCACTTACAGGAATGAGACATTATATTTTGATGTGGGAAATCTCCAGAATAATAACGGATTTATCCGGACAAAAGGAAAAAGATTTATCTTTGACAATGGAAAGACCTACTATCCTGTCGGGCTGAACCTTGCCTGGCTGGAGAACTGGCTCGGAACGGGAAAAGAAAATCTGTATCTTTCCTATTTAAAAAAATTCAGCAGTGTCAATTTGAACTGGACAAGGATATGGAATGCTCCGTGGGGTTTGATATTGGAGTGGTCTCAGCCCAGGGCAAAAGGATTAGGCCGGTATGATCAGAAG
>JAHITG010000466.1 GCA_018817865.1 Spirochaetota bacterium | reverse complement strand
TGCAGATTAACAACAAGAGGTATCTTCTGCTTTCCATTGATATTGGGAAAACCATTTTTATCAGCCGTCCTCTTTTTGCGCACTTCTCTGAAAAGAACAGGGGAATCATAAAAAGAATTCAATACGTTCTGAAGATAGACCGGATCAACAACTTTTCCGAAACGCCTGATCAGTATCACTCCTATGGCGTCTTTGACCTCCTTCCCTGTCAGAACCTTTTTATATCCGAGGTCATCATACATTAAATAGGCATTAGTGGGAGGTTGCCCGACCGGTTCAGCATACTCTTTTGATATGATCACTCTTGCACCCAGCCGTTCATAAAAACGGATCCGCCGTTTACTTTCTGATAATTTTTCAGGATCGGGATTGTATTCAGGCTGATCAGGCTGTACTTCCATATATAAGCCTTGTGACCCAATGCCCCTGCAGTGCTCTTTTACCGCTTCATATAACGAACTGCCGATCCCTCCTCCCCGGATAGAGGGATTGACCGCAAAGAAATCAAGAAAGGAACAGGATATGCCCGGAAAATTAAGCACAAGGGCAAAAGCCCCTACAATTCCGGATGCCAGTTCGGCTATGATAAGTGAAGAACTGAATCCCTGTTTTAAGGGATCTTTAAGCATTGATGATATTCTTTCTGCATAATCAGCCGTGTTAGGGAAACTCTTACGGAAAATATCCTTAACCTGCTCGATCCTGTCTTTTGATATAATGGATGAGCTGCTGTCTACGACTATAATTTTATACATTTATATATACTTCCGCTGATTTATAAAGATTACAGTTAATCCGGTAAATCTTAAAATTTTATTATAATAAGATATTCTTTCCTGTTTTAAGATCAATTTAAAAGGGTCAGATCTCGAATTATATAATTCAAGATCTGACCCCGCTTCTATTCTTTTCAAACGAACTACTTTATTTCTTTTTCCATCTCTACTTCTTTGTTCAGGTCCAGCTTTTTAATGGTCTCTTCGTAGTTCAGGATATCATCCTCATCCTTCAGCAGGATAAAAACCACCCTCCGGTTCAGCCCTCTTTTTTCATAAATGATTGTCCTTGGAAGGGATTCTCCCAGCCCCTGTTCTCTGATCCTTTTCTCTTCCATGCCGAGCTCTTTCAGGTAATTCACCACGGATTTGGCTCTTTTTTGAGACAATTCCCAATTGGATTTGACCGGGCCTGTTGCATCCGTATGGCCCTCAATGATAATATTATACTCCGGATAGGCCAAGAGGAAGGTATAGATCCGTTTAACGATATCTTTATATTCAGTTTTTAAAGTGTCTTTATTATAGTCAAAAATAATACTGGATACATCAATGACCATTCCTCTGTCGGTCTTGTTAACATAGATATCCGTTTTAAACTGAACCCTGCCTGACCTGCCCACACCGGCATTCTTATCAATTACTTCCATTTCCACAACATAAGAGCTCACACTGTCTACGATGAGCTCTCCTCCTTCTTCACCGTCCCATTTAATGACCTTGGAAGGGTCCCCTTTATCTGAAAAAACCTTGACCACGATCTCCTCATTCTTGGAGACTATTTTTTTAATGGTCAGCTTCCATTCCTGAACATCTATCTGGGAAATTACATTCGGTTTAATGATCAGAACATCATTTATGCCGTTTCCGTCCGGTGAAAAAAGGACCGGGGAAACGGAAAGGGAAACGATCGGGACCTGGCTGATATGTCCCAGGGCTTTATCTACGGTCTCGATAACTTTCCGGTATTCATTCTTCTTGAATAAGGCTTGAGCTTCTGACTGGAGGGCTTTGGCTTTCACCATCTCCCCCTTATTTACATTAGGGTTCTTCTCTTCTTTCTGGATCACCGTTTTTATAAAATCCAGTTTCTGAAAAGCCTGGTTTCTGAGACTCTCGGCCTCATTCTTCAGCTCTGAATAAAGCTGATTGGCTTTTTCACTGTTCTCCTTGATCTGCTTTAACAGGGCTTCCACTTCCAGCTGTTTTTCCTTGACAGGGTCTTTTTGAGGTTCCTGCTGTTCTTCCTGTGCCGGAACCGCTGTTGCGGTAAAGGACAGAAACATGATAATAGAAAGAACCGTCCATAAAAATTTATTTCTCTGCATGTCGAACCTCCTTTATTTCTTTTTACTCTTCTTTTCTAACGCTTTTATTTCCTTGGAAAGGGCTTTTACCCTGTCCAGGTCGGCCTGAACCTGGTTGTATATCTCTTCCGCACTCTGGAATTTTTCCGGGAAGAGCTGCTGTGAATGGACATTCTGAGCTTCCGAGCGCGCTTTCTTGGTCTGGGAATTCTGATTCTGCACGAATTCATTCAAGGCATAAAAATAAGCCTCATTTCCCTTTCTCTTTGCCACAACCGCATTGGTCCGGGCCTCTTCAAATTCTTCTTCCTTAACGAGCTTCTCTGCCCTGCTGTAATATGTTACTGCTTCAGTATGTGTTTTAGGAGCATATTTAGGCCCCTCAACTCTTTTCGAGTTCATAATGGCTGTTTTTGCTTCATCCATCTCCTTCTTGGGAAGGCTGGAACAGGAAATAATGAAGCTGAATACGCATAAAAGAACAAACCATTTCATCAGACTTGTTTTTGAATTCATATAAAACCTCCTTAAATATCTGGAGCCATGTTATAATTTAGCTCCTTAAAAAATGAAGCTATATATCGAAAATTCCAAAGTCAAGAAATAAAACAGGAACTGTTTTTCCGTAATAATTAGTGGAAATAAATATTAAATATTATTAAATTTAATAATTATGATATACCTATTGTCATTATTACTGGGATTCATTCCTTTGATTTTCGGTGCAAACCTGCTGGTTGACAGCGCCTCTTCCCTGGCAAAAAGATTTAATATCCCCGGCATTGTGATCGGTTTAACAATTGTAGCATTCGGCACTTCATCTCCTGAAATGATAGTGAATATTTTTGCCTCAATAAACAATAATCCTGATATTGTATCAGGCAACATAATCGGGAGTAATATATTCAATATTTTAGGCATACTCGGAATATCAGCTGTTATTTATCCGTTAGCAGTAAAAACCAATACCACATGGATCGAGGTCCCGTTATGCCTGTTATCCTCTGTAGCGGTTCTGATCGTGTCAAACGATATTTTCATTGATCATTTAAATGCCTCAATGATCTCCCGGACGGATGGAATGATCCTTCTTCTGTTTTTCATGATCTTCATAGTTTATAATATTCAAATGATGAAACATGGTTCTTTTAATGAAGAAATTGCGGTGAAAAACTATTCTCTTTTTAAAATAATTATTTTCATAATTTTCAGCCTGATCCTTATAGTATCAGGGGCGAGAATAATTGTCTTCTCTTCCGTACGGTTCGCCCGGTTCATCAATGTTCCGGAAAGGATCATTGCTTTAACGATAATTTCGATCGGGACATCTCTTCCGGAACTGGCCACATCAGTTGTAGCGGCAAAGAAAAAGAATGTGGATATTGCTATCGGGAATATAGTAGGGTCAAATATATTTAATGTTTTTTTTATCCTGGGTTTATCAGCCGTGATAGCGCCAATACCCCTGCGGAAAATATCAAATTTTGATATGCTGGTGAACCTGATCGCAAGCGTACTGCTGTTCACTTTTATATTTACGGGAAAAGGCCGGAAGATAGAGCAATGGGAAGGAATAATATTTATCCTGTTATATTTATTATATGTCACAACTTTAATCTTAATATAATAATGGGATCTGCAACACTAGATAATATTTTTCTTCCCCCTTCTTTAAAATATAATGCTTGATTTTAATCTCGCGGTAATTATATTCAATTGAGAAATATTTTTATGAAAAAAATAATAGGAAAAAATAAAGACCTGAATTACCTCCTCTTCCTGCCTGATGATTATAAGAACAGCACTTCCGGGAAACATCCGCTGATCCTTTTTCTGCACGGGTCCGGGGAAGAGGGTGATGATATAGAAATGGTGACCATCAACGGGATTCCCCAGATCCTCAATCACATTGATGAATACTCCTTCCTTGTACTCGCACCCCAGTGTCCCAAGGAAAAGAACTGGGAAGATATTGCAGACCAGCTGGACGGGCTTCTGACAGAGGTTGTGAATGAATATGGCTTGGCAGAGGACCGTCTTTATCTGACAGGCCTGAGTAACGGAGGTACGGCTGTCTGGCACATGGGAGTACTCTTTCCGGACAGGTTTTCCGCCCTGGTCCCCATATCCTGCAATGCCCCGTCCCTGCCGGGATACCCGGATAAGGTCATAGCACTGAAAAATATACCGATCTGGGCCTTTCACGGGGAGCATGACATCGTAGTTCCTCTAAGAGAGGCAAAAAAAACCGTCAAGGTCCTGGAAATGAG
>JAHITG010000465.1 GCA_018817865.1 Spirochaetota bacterium | reverse complement strand
TGACGGCACCTATGATCAATAAGAGCATTTTTGCCCAGTTATTAAGAATGAATATGTTCATACAGATCCTGGCAAGGAAATAGATCCCCAGCAGTTTATCAAGTGAAGCAGGGAGAAGAGCTGATATGGGGGAGGGAGCCGCTTCCGCATAATCAGGAAGCCATGTATGTACGGGGAAGGCCCCTGCTTTGGTTAAACTGGCAATTAATAGAGAAAGAAATCCGATGACAGCTGCTGTTCCGGAGAGTGTCAGGCTCATTCCTGACATTAAAAGAGTCCCTGTCTTTAGCCATAAAAATCCTATGCCTAAGATAAGGATACTGTCTGAAGCGCCTATTAATATAAAGCTTTTTTTAGCAGCAGCGGTTGTTTTTTTATCACTTCCTCTTAAGAAACGATATAAGGTTAAACCCAAAAACCCCCAGAAGAGGGTAAGGGTTATAAGATTATCTGAAAGTACGGCCCCTAAAGAGGCGCTGAGGGTAAACAGGAATTTGGTATAATAGCCTTTGAATTTGTCACTGTTTTCAACAAATTTAATGGAGTACATTGAAATCATGCTTCCGAAGAATCCGATGAAGAGCACGATCAGCTTGCTTAAATGATCCACATTAAAAGTGAGAAATCCGGATATGACAGTATTTCCAAATGAGGTATAAACCATTTTTGCATTTGGGAGTTTGAATATCTGAAAAGTATAATAAAAAAGAAGAAGGGATATTCCAAGGGTTATGGTTCCTTTTACCTTTTTTAATTTCCCCGGAATAAGCCATAATAGAGATCCCGTAACGATAGGTACAAGAATTGATAATAAAATAAAATTCATCTTTCTTCCTTAAAAAATAAAATATCTTTTTTAATTCAAACGTCCTGTTTTTTAAGACGCTTCATTATCTTTCTGGTTTTTTCATGTGACAGTTTGACTAGATCATTAAATGTCCATTCTCTTTTTCCGGATTCCCAGTCATAGACACTGAGGAGCCTCTCCGTACAGCAGTAACAGGGATCCACAGCAGCTAGTATCAGGGCTACATCCGATATGGTCTGGTTGGTGCATGAGCGCCGGAATGTGGGAATGTTCATCAGGCTCGGGGCCCGGATCTTGTGCCGTTCGGGAGAGTTGGTCCCGTTGGTCTTTACAAAATGGAACACTTCGCCTCTCGGTGCTTCGTGATGTCCCACACCTTCACCGGCCGGGACTTCTTTTAATTTTATATCTATCGGGCCGTTCTTTGTCTTCTGTAATCCATTCAGACACTGTTCGATAATAGAGACGGATTCGATCATCTCCAGGAGCCGTACAGCGGCTTTGGCAAAAACATCGCCTTCTTCAGCCGTGATGACCTTCCATTTTACCATATTATATGCCGCATAAGGATCATCCTTTCGTACATCAATGGGAATGCCTGATGCCCTGGCCGTGGGGCCTAATGCATGGAATTCTCTGATATCTTCTTTTGTGAGGATCCCGATCCCTTTTGTCCTGGAATGGATCACGGGATCATCCATGACCGCTCCGATGAGAAGGTTGAGTTTCGGTTTTAATTTGTCAAGAACCTTTAAAATTTCCGGGATATCATCATTCTCTATGTCACGGCGTACCCCGCCTACTTTGAACATACCGTAATGGTTGCGGTTGCCGCAGGTCATTTCAAAGATATCGAGGATCGGTTCCCTGTATTTCCAGGCCCACATGAATACCGTATTGTACCCGATAAAATGGCCGGCCAGTCCCACCCACAGCAGGTGGCTGTGTATCCTTTCCAGCTCGCCCAGGATCGTACGGATATATTTTGCCCTGACAGGGATATTTGTAATATTACCGGCATCTTCGACCGCGTTCACCATGGCAAAGGGATGGGAGCAGGAACAGATCCCGCAGATCCTTTCCACTAAAAAGAGGCTCTGGTCAAAGCTTTTTCCTTCGCTGATCTTTTCATGTCCCCTGTGATTGTACCCGGCTTCCCAGACAACTCTTTTCACGACTTCGCCGTCACAGTACAGTTTAAAAAATTCCGGTTCTTCCTGTAACGGATGATAGGGGCCGATAGGGACTACTACTTCTTTGTTACTCATTTTTTATGGTCCTTCCGTAAAGGATATTTTCCTTTGGGCCAGTCCTCAGGGAGGAGGAAGGGGACAAGGTTGGGATGATTCTTGAAATCGATACCCAGCATCTCATGCATCTCCCGTTCCACCCATTCTGCACCGGCAAATATTGGTACAAGGGATTCCACTTTCGGTTTTTTATTATCCAGCAGAACCCTTATATTTATCATGCTTCCTGTCTTCC
>JAHITG010000464.1 GCA_018817865.1 Spirochaetota bacterium | reverse complement strand
GGTCCTGCTGGACACACCCCACCCGCATGGCTCTATCTCCTATGACAGTGTAAAAGCAAAAAGGGAGATACTGAAAAAATACTATAATCTAACAAAAGATATTGTATCAGGAAAAAAGATCAAACTCTCCATCGATAAACTTATTGATGAACTGACCCAAAAGTCAGAATGGCTCAAAACCCATATAAATAAAAAAGAGTACATAAGAATAAAAAACGGATACCGGTACTACAACGGGTATTATGATAATAAAGGAAAAAAAGTGGAAGGGGACCATAAAAAGCATACACGGATGACCCTCACTGGACAGGTCTTCCCGGTCATGTTTGGAGTGGGAGACAGCTTAAAAATGATCCAGGTCATCCGGTCCGTAAGAAAATTCCTGTGGGACGGAAAATTGAACGGATTAAGGCTGAACACCGATTTCAGGGAGAGCTATCTCGACCTGGGAAGGGCCTTCTCTTTTATCTATGGTCATAAAGAGAACGGCAGTTTCTTCAGTCATATGATCGTCATGTTCGCCAATGCCCTTTATAAACAGGGGTTTAAACAGGACGGATATAAAATACTGAATTCTATCTATAGAATGTGGTCAGAACATGATAAAAGCATGATCTTTCCGGGTATCCCGGAATATTTCAACTCTTCAGGAAGAGGATACTACCATTATCTGACAGGTTCCGCCAGCTGGTATGTCCTTACCATGCTTACGGAAGTATTCGGGATCAAAGGATCATTCGGAGATCTGATGCTTGCTCCCGGCCTTGTAAGAGAAGAGTTCGATCAAAAAGGGGAAGCGCATCTAAATGCATCTTTTGCCGGAAAAGGATTAAAAGTGATCTATCAAAACAGTAAGAAACTTGAATGGAATAAATATAAGATCCATAAGATCCTGATCAACGGAAAGTCTGTGGAATATTCGAAATCCGATAAAGATCAGGTTGTGATCAAAAGAAAAGATCTATTACAAACAGCAGATAAAAAATTAAATACCGTGATCATTGAACTGGGATAATGATTTATTTCTCCAATCCAAGATCATCATATCCTTTTAAACCGAGTTCATCACGCATCGTCTTCATCTCTTTCAAAGTATTCTCATTTATTGGGGCCCCTTTATCCTTTCTCACCTGCCAGGCCAGGTACTCTTTTTCACCGGCCGTATAGATCTTACCTTCTCCCGGCATCCTGCGGGACCCGCGCAAAGAACGAAGTATCTTCCCTGTGGTCCTTTTAAAATCATCAAGTTCTGTAAAAGAGGAAATATCGATCGCCATGAAGAAGTGTCCCAGATGATAAGGATCTCTCTTTCCATCCTTCATTCCCGAAATCATTCTCAAGAAGCTGCCTCCCTGCAGAGCCGCCGAGAGTATCTCGACCACTGTACCATATCCATACCCCTTGTACCCGGCTGTCTCCTCCCCGATACCCCCTAAGGGAGTTAAAGCACATTTACCGCTGATAAGCTCATCCAGGACCTTCCTGCTGTCTGTCTCAGAATTTCCCTTCTCATCTATAACCCAGCCTTTTGGAAGCGATTTGCCTTCCCTGGCATAAACCTCGATCTTTCCCCGCTGGGACAGGGATGTGGCGCAATCCAGTACAAAAGGGAACTCTTCATCCGTTGGGAGACCGAATGTCAGAGGATTTGTTCCCAGCATATTCTCCACTCCGAATGTGGGAGCAACAGACGGCCTCGCATTGGTACCGGTGATCCCTATCATTCCGGCTTTAGCAGCCATTAACACATAGTACCCTGCAATACCGTAATGCGTAGAGTTGCGGACAGTGACCATTCCCATGCCAAACTCTTTTGCCTTCCCAACAGCCATCTCCATTGCTTTTCTGGAGATCACCATACCCATACCGTCATGTCCGTCGATCACAGCGGTTGTCGGGCCCTCTTTGGTAACCTCAAATTCTGCCTTTGGAAACTGGATCCCTTCTCTGATCCTGTCATAATATATGCTCTTCAACCGGGCGATCCCGTGAGAATCGATCCCCCTCTTATCAGAAGTAACCAGGACATCCGCACAGATTGCCGCATCATCCATCGGCACCCCCAGCCCGATGAATACGTCCTTAATAAACTGCTCGATACGGTCAAACTTGATCCAGACAGGTTTATTTCCCAATGAACTACTCCTTTATAAGATGATCATGATGAATATAATGAAAAATAATTTAATTTCAATAATTGTTTTATATTCATGATAGGCAATTTATATTTACCAGCTTAACCATTAAAAAAATACCACAGAGGCACAGAGACACAGAGGAAAGAAAAATTATTAAATGATATAAATAAAAGCAGATTAAATGATTAATATATTTCAATCTATTCAATAGATAATAATAAGATATTTTAATCTACTAGTATTAATAATTTAAATTTTTATTTTTTTCTCCGTGACTCTGTGCCTCTGTGGTATTCCTTTTTATTATTTTTTCTCCTCTTTTTCCGTAATTTTCTGTGTCATTCCATGGCTGTTTTTTTTATGTTGGGAAAATTTCAAAAGTGCACTATTTAAAGCTGAAAAGTGCACTCTGTTTTAATGCACTTTTCAGCTTTATTTGAGGCTTTAAATTTCAAAACTGCACTATGTCC
>JAHITG010000463.1 GCA_018817865.1 Spirochaetota bacterium | reverse complement strand
CTCCTTAACAGGAGAATACTCGCCCTTCAGCTGCCAAGCCAGAAGCCTGATCAGGATATCCTGGCCCGGATTATAGACCCCCCGGTCCGTGTATACGTAGAGCCGGTCAGCAGTAAAGCTGGCGGTCCGGCCGTTACAGGCAAAGTTTTTATGGACAGCATACTTTGTTTTACCATCCTGTAATGAAGCCACTAGCTTATGGCTCCCTTGATTTCCCGGTTTATAATCAAAGATAAGTATGCCGTTCTTATCCGCTTTTCCTACGGTTTTATTATTGACCTTGACCACGGCCCCTTCAGCCGGCTTGAAATCAGGTTTGAATAATGTCACATGGATCTTGGTAGGATCATTTGAGTATATCTGGTAGGGATAATTCATGAATAAGACCAGCTGTTCTACCCTCTCTTTTTTAATACTTTTCTTCATCTTCTTCTCCTTGCTCTCCTTTTTACTGTCTGCAACTTCCAGAAAAAGAAACAATGATATAAATATAATAAATATTTTAAATAAATAAGATCTGACTGAAGAATTTTTCATGATAATACCTCCGGATTTATGCTTCATATATTATTGGACAGAAAAGAGACAAAAAAGTTCCCCCCGTAATAAAAAAATCATGCTGTTTTTCCAGCTAATAAACTACCTGCCAATAACCAATAAACCAGAATGCGGAGAGGGAGGGATTCGAACCCTCGGTACCCGAAGGTACAACGGTTTTCGAGACCGCCACGATCGACCACTCTGCCACCTCTCCGACTGGTTTATTAGCTGTTGGTTGTTGGTTTATTGGTATAAATTATAGAAAATTAAAAAGGAGTCAAATTGTTTTTGTTTGAAGATTGTAAAAATGAATGCATTTGGGAAGATCCAGAAGGTGATAATGTTAAGGCCCAGCATCTTTACTATAATTCAAATAATCTCCTAGCTTCCTTCTCTATTATTTTTCATTTTTAATTTTTATTTGTTTTACCTTTCTGGAGTATTTTCTTTTTTGGGTTTTCATTTTTCTCTTTTTATGAAAATTTTCATAATTTAAATTCATTATATTTGATATAAAAAAGATAATGAACTCCATAAAAATAAAAATTTGTACAATTATTAAAATTTTCTGCCTTATACAAAGAGGATTTATTTTAGGACTTATGCCGAATGAAGCAAATATATTTAATACACCTAAAAATGCATCAGTCTTATTTGATATGAGATTAAAAAATATATATAAACATGAAAATTCAAATATTAATTCAAAGAAATTAAATCCTGTTAGATATAGCGTCCGATTTAATGAAAACATTGAACGATTAGAAATTTTATGTTGGATGCGAAATATTTCTTGTAACTTTGTAATTAAGATAGATAATATTCTCCAAACTATAAAAATTATTCCCAATTGATATAAAAATAAACCTGGGAATGATCCTAATGAGAAAATAAGAATAGAAAGAATCATATATAATATAATTAATCTATCTATTATATTATGATATCTAATATGATTTTTATTTTCTTTATCTTTTGTAAAGTGTCTGATAATGTTAAAGTTAACATCACATAAAACATATAAATTAGAAAAAAAATAAAAAATAAAGGACTCTAGTATAGTTTTATCATTTTTTGAATACAAAAATGAATCACACAAAAAATCTATTTGCTGCATATTCTTCATTGTATATCTTTTTAACCAATCAATAATTATTAAAACAGTATTTACTAAAAATAAAATAATAAATGGTAAAAGTAGCCTTATATTATCCAAATCAAGAAAATTATAAATTAGAAAAAAAACAACAAAATATATTCCAATTGCTGTAAAAAATGCTGGTATAATTAATTTATTATGAGATTTTTTTTTATACATTATCATAATTTCTTATTTATTAAAGCTCAAGAATCGAAGCTTTCTATAGCCTTTTTCTTCAATACTTAACCGATAATTTAAAAATTAGGTGTCCCTCTTGGAGCAATTACACTGCCAGCCCCTTCATATTGATGAGGAACTGAGCCGGCCCCAAAAAACTGGACAGAAAAACATTGATTTTAAAGTGGTTCTCTAATATACTTAATAAGGAGGATCACATGCCAAAAAGAATTAATGCGGCTTTAAAAACAAAGATAGCATTAGAAGCACTTCAGGGACATCACACAGTTCCTGAGATAGCCAGTAAGTATGGAGTACATCCCAATCTGGTTACCCGTGTAAAAAAAGAGGCTGCTCAGAATCTGTCAAAGGTCTTTGATCAGGGAGAAGATGCCCGTTTAAAAGAACTGGAGAAAGAAAAAGATGAGTTGCTCCACCTTGTAGGGGAGAAAGAGCGGGATATCAAATGGTTAAAAAAAAAGTGCAAACAGTTGGGACTTCTGTAAAGAGAGAATTTATTATGAAGGACCGTATTTTCAGTGTATCTCATCAATGCCGTCTTCTGGATCTGCCTCATTCAACTTATTATTATCAGCCGAAACCTTTCAGTGAGGAAGATATCAGGATAATGGACACTATGGATGAAATATACACGGACTTTCCATACTATGGAGCCAGAAAAATGTCCCGGGCCTTAAAAAGGAAAGGATTCCATGTGGGCAGGAAACGTGCGGGGACCCTGATGGGCAGGATGGGGATCAGTGCTGTGATGCCGAAAAAATCACTGTCAAAACCGCATCCGGATCATAAAAAGTATCCGTATTTACTTAAAGGGGTTAAGATCACCCGTCCAAATCAGGTCTGGAGCACTGATATTACGTATATCAGGCTCAAACAGGGCTTTGTATACCTGGCGGCTGTAATGGACTGGCACAGCCGCTATGTAATATCCTGGAGACTCTCAACAACTCTGGATAATCAATTCTGCTGTGATGCTTTGAACGAAGCGCTGGAGCATGGATGTCCGGAAATATTCAATTCAGATCAGGGAGTGCAATTCACGAGCAGTAACTTTACAGATATTCTGAATGGCAGGAAGATCAGGATCAGTATGGACGGACGAGGCCGGGCATTAGACAATGTTTTTGTAGAACGACTGTGGAGGAATCTGAAATACGAGGAAGTGTACCGGAATGATTATCTGAACGTATTGGATTGCTATGAGCATATCAAAGAATATTTCAGGAAATACAATGAAGAACGGCTCCATGAATCTCTGGATTACCGAACGCCACAGGAAGTACATTTCAATCTTAATGAAGCAATGATGAGGAAGGCGGGATGAGAGATCAGAAAAAAAGGTATCAGGCTATGGCTCGGTCCGGGAAAACTTCTTACAGAGCAGATGGTGAAACGATTTTTTTGGGATTCCCTGAAAAACCGGCAAATTACTTGAAAACAGAAAAAAAGGAGGTATTTTTAGAAAAAGGATGCACATCAGATGCATCATTGTCAGATGTTTCATATAAACAATCATTAAAAGATGAGACCACTTTTAAAAAGGGTTTTGGCTGTTCAATCAAACGGGGCCACCTCAAACATTACTATCGTTTGGTGTATTCGCTGATAAAGTAACTCCAACATAACCATTATTATCAGCAATATAATTATTACTTAAAATTGGAATATCATAT
>JAHITG010000462.1 GCA_018817865.1 Spirochaetota bacterium | reverse complement strand
CGAGGAGCGCTTCCCTTCCTATAAAATCCCCTTTATCCAGCTTTACTATCCAGTCAAACCCCGCTTCGAGAGGGGAAGTCTCTTCATTATATTCATGGCCGTAAAGCGGCATCGCTGCTTCAAGCCTCAAAGTGTCCCTCGCCCCCAGCCCGCAGGGCTTTACCCCCAGCTTCAGTATCATGTCCCACAACTGCGAGGCAAAATCCGCCGCCACATAGAACTCAAACCCGTCTTCTCCGGTATAACCGGTGCGCGAAACCGGAACTTCCTTACCCGATATTTTCCCGGAAGTGATGCGGTAATATTTCAGGTCCGAAAGATTTATATCACATATCTTCTCCAATATCAAAGCCGCTTCCGGCTTTCCTCAGTGTTTTCATGATGGCCGGATTGGAATTCGATTTTATTGAAAAGCAGATCAGGGTTTGAATATCCTTAAAAGCGTCTCTGATCTGACCATAATGATGGAGAATGGTCTTTTTACTGTAAAGATAAAAGGGTGTTTTGATTTTTTTTATGATATTGAGAATATTTACATCTTCAGCATATAGTATATTATTCCTGTATCCGAAATAGTCCATTTCTTCCTCCCTGTTTACTTCTCTTCCACGATCCTGTTGAAAACTATTGGATCAATCTTTTTGCTTTTTTGATCTGATTTTTTACACTCTTGAAAGAAGTGCTGCCGTATGATCGTTTACTTTGGATTGAATGCTTATAATCAAGAAGAGCTAGAACATGATGATCGAATTTATTTGAAAATTGTTGAAAATCCTTTAAATCCAGATCAAATAGCGATAGCTTCTTTTCCACACAATGACCGATGATCTTTCCCACGATACAATGCGCTTCTCGAAAGGGAGTACCGGATTTAACAAGATGATCAGCCAGATCCGTTGCAAGAAGGAAGCCGGATCGCATCTTCTTGTTTATGGCATGGGTATTGAATTTAATATTCTTTAAAAGAGCAGGAGCGATCTGTAATATTGGAAGGATGGTATCAATAGTTCTGAAGATTATCTTCTTATCTTCCTGCAGATCCCGGTTGTATGTCAAGGGAAGCCCTTTTAATAAGGTCAAAAGTGAAACCAGATCACCATAGATTAGACCGGTTTTCCCTCTTATAAGCTCTAATACATCAGGATTTTTTTTATTTGGCATGATGCTGCTTCCGGTTGTAAAAGAATCATCGATCGTTATTATTTCAAATTCATCCGTGTTGAAGATGATCAGATCCTCTGCCATTCTTGAAAAATGCATGGACAGAATACTGCAATGGGAAATAAATTCTATCATAAAATCTCTGTTACTTACGGTATCCATACTGTTTTCTGAAACTTGTGAAAAACCCAGCAGTTTTGCCAGCAGATTACGGTCCGTATCATAATTAACACCTGCCAGGGCGCCTGTACCTAATGGAAGAATGTCTAATGAGCGCGACAACTGCTCAAAACGTTCTTTATCCCGCTGAAACATATTAAAATAAGCCATAAGATAATGCGAAACAAGAACGACCTGGGCCTGTTTCATGTGAGTATACCCGGGGATCATGATATCCTTGTTTTTTTCTGCTTTTATTATGATGACTTTCTGTAATGCTCGTATCTCACGGTTCATTATTGAAACAATATCTTTTAAATATAAGACAACATCAACAAGAACCTGATCATTTCTGCTACGGGCCGTATGAAGCTTTTTTGCAGATTCTCCGATCATTTTTGTGAGGAGCGATTCAATATTCATATGAATGTCCTCATGCTCCTTTTTCAGTGGGAGTTTGTTATTCTGGATCAACTGGTCTATTTTTTTTAATCCGGAAAGGATTCTGGCTGCATCGGATTTGGAAATAATATTTGATCTTTCCAGCATTTTTGTATGAGCAATAGAAGCTTTTACATCATATAATGCCAATCGGCTGTCAAATGAGATGGATTCTGTAAATTGCTCTACTAAATCAGATACATTCTTTGTGAATCGTCCGCTCCAGAGTTTTTTTTCTTTCATAAAGAGAATGATAGTTTATTATTTTTGTTATTCAAGAAAAATCTTTAAAAAAATGGTACCCGGCAGCAGGAATGTTTAAATTTGTATTATCGGGGGTCAGACCTTGAAATGTGAAAGTAGTTTTCCAACTTTCACATTTCAAGGTCTGACCCCAAATTATTATATCCTACTGCCGGGTACCATTTTTTTATCCTTGACAAATCAATAGGAAGATATAATTTTGAATTCAGTTGATAGAAAAAAAATTTTCAGGAGTATTTTATGAAGATCATTATTCCGGTAGCCGGTATTGGTTCAAGGTTGAGACCGCATACACATACTATCCCTAAGATCCTGATAAAGGTAGCCGGAAAGACAATTATTGAGCATATTCTTGATGAACTATTGAAATTAGACCATAAATTCAGCGAGATCATATTTATTGTAGGGCATTTTGGTGACCAGGTGGAGAAGTATATCACACCAAAATATAAAAGAAAAATTAGACTAAAGTTTGTATCTCAGGGTGAAAGACGTGGGGTCGGCCACGCTATATATTTAACCAGAAAGTTTATCAATGATGAGCCTGTATTTATCATCCTTGGGGATACGATCTTTCGGGCAAATTTTAATCGAATTATTAAATCCGGGAAGAATTACATCGGCGTGAAGGAGGTAGATGATCCCAGAAGGTTCGGGATCGTATTTACGGATAGTTCCCATAAGATCACAAAATTTATAGAAAAGCCAGAAAACCCTCTATCCAATCTTGCCATTGTCGGGATATATCTGATACAGAATTCAGGTTCTCTGTTTACCAAACTTGATTATATTATTAAGAACAATATCAAGACGAAAGGTGAATTCCAGATAACAGATGCACTGCAGTTGATGCTAAAGGAAAAGGAGGTCTTTAGAACATTTAAAATAGATAAATGGCTGGATTGCGGGAAGCCGGAAACTCTTCTTTCAACAAACAAAGAACTTCTTCAGGAAAAGCATACTAAAAAGAGGTTTAAAACAGCGATCATTCATTCACCCGTTTACATATCTAAAACAGCTTCCATTAAAAATTCTGTTATTGGTCCTTATGTATCAATAGGCGATAAGGCAGTTATAGAGAATTCAGTAATAAAGAACAGCATTATCAATGATCATGCACAGATAAACAGGCTTCTTCTCGAAGGGTCTGTTATCGGCAGTAATGTATTTGTCAACGGGGTTTACCGTCATTTAAATATCGGTGATTCATCAGAGGTGGCCCTCGGATGAAATTTAAATTATACCATGACTTTAAAGCTGTATTTGAGCGAGATCCTGCTGCGCGAGGATTTTTTGGTATATTTGAAGTATTATTTACTTATTCGGGATTTCATGCTATATGTTTGCATCGAATAACTCATCTTTTATATAAAATACGGATCCCGGTAATACCGAGGATCATATCGCAGATAAGCCGTTTTTTTACAGGAATTGAGATACATCCCGGTGCTGTGATCGGAAAAGGTTTTTTCATAGACCATGGAATGGGAGTAGTTATCGGTGAGACCACTGTGATCGGGAATCATGTGACCCTGTTCCAGGGTGTGACTTTGGGAGGGACAGGTAAAATTGCCGGTAAACGCCATCCTACAATAGGCGATGATGTCGTCATAGGGACAGGGGCAAAGGTTTTAGGAGATATTACGATCGGACATAATGTAAAGATCGGTGCTAATTCTGTGGTTTTAAAAAATGTTCCCGATGATTCTACCGTAGTAGGCATCCCCGGTCGGATAGTCAGGCAGAAAGGTAAGGTACTGGATAATCTGGATCATCAGGATATTCCGGATCCTATCATAAAGAGCATTAAACATCTGGAAAATGAAATTTCCGAATTTAAAAAAATCATTATTAAGAAAAAAAGATCGAAAAAGTGAGTATAAAATTTTATAATACTCTAAGTAGAAAGCTTGAGATATTTAAACCTATTGAAAAAAAAACCGTGAAGATCTATTCATGCGGTCCTACCGTGTATAATTATGCACATATCGGAAACTTCCGTTCTTATATATTCAATGATCTGTTAAGGCGATTTCTATTATATGAAGGATACAAGGTAATTCAGGTGATGAACATCACTGATGTTGATGACAAGACCATTACCGGGGCAAACCAGCAGAAGATACCTTTAAAGGAGTATACAGATCAGTATACAAAGGCATTTTTTGAGGATATGGAGACCCTCGGCATTGAAAAGGTCGAATACTATCCTAAAGCAACAGACCATATAGATGATATGATAGAGCTGATCAGAAAACTGGAAAAGAAAGGTTATATTTATGTTTCGGAGGGGTCTGTCTATTTTAAGATCTCTGAATTTAAAGATTACGGCAAACTTTCTAATATTGATCCTAAAGGGATGAAAGACGGTGTACGGATAGATGCTGACGAATATACTAAAGACAATGCAAAGGATTTTGTACTTTGGAAAAAGGCAAAAGAGGGGGAGCCGTCATGGGAAACAGAATACGGGAAGGGGAGACCCGGATGGCATATTGAATGTTCGGCTATGAGTTTTAAATTTTTAGGAGAAACATTTGATATTCATACAGGTGGTGTTGACCTGGTCTTTCCCCATCACGAAAATGAGATCGCCCAGAGTGAAGCAGCCAATGAAAAGCCGTTTGTACGGTACTGGATTCATTGTGCTCATCTTATTGTTGATGGTGAAAAGATGTCCAAATCAAAAGGGAATTATTATACATTGAGGGACCTCGTTAAAAAGGGATATTCTCCTCTGGCAATTCGATATCTTCTGTTATCCACACATTACAGAAAACAGGTCAATTTTACCAGTGAAGGTCTTCAGGCGGCTCAGAGTGCAGTGAACAGGATACAGAATTTTTATATAAATGTCAAAGAACAAAAGACAGAAAATATCGTGGATCATAAGTTCAATCAGGTATTGAAAAAACATACCACGGCTTTCAATACTGCACTGGAGGATGATCTGAACATTTCCGAAGCTCTTGGACATTTTTTTGAGCTTATGACAGATGCTAATAAGTTCATGACCGATAAAAAACTGACTGAATCAGACAAAAGGAGTCTTTTGGAAGCAATCATCTCTTTCAATACGATCCTGAACATATTAGATACCCGGGAACAGGATAAGCTTCCTGCTCACTTGCAGGAACTTATAGAAAAAAGAGAAAAAGCGAGAAAAAGTAAGGATTATAAACTTTCAGATGAATTGAGGGATCGATTGAAAGAGGAGAATATAATCCTTGAAGATACGACAGAAGGAGTTAAATGGAAGGTTTTGAAGTAGTATACGGTATTCATCCTGTTGAAGAAGCATTACAATCTTTGCAGCAAATAGATACCATCCTTATAAAAAAGAGTGATCATGCTAATCCAAGGATCATGAAACTTATTTATCTTGCCCAGGCCAGGAGTATAAAAGTAAAACATGTAACCGGTGATATCCTTCAAAAATATTCTGCTGATGGTGTTCATCAGGGAATATGTGCCTTGATGAAAAGATCTAAAGGGATCTCCGGTGGTATTGATCATTCAGGAGATCTGTATCTCATTCTTGATCATATAACGGATGTCGGGAATATGGGAGCGATCCTGAGGAGTGCTGATTTCTTCAGATCAGATGGGATCGTGATCCCTTCCAGGAGAAGTGTTGATATAAATGAGGGTGTGAAGAAGACTTCTGCCGGTGCTGCACAGTATGTAAAGGTACATCGTGTTGTAAATTTATCGAATGAGATAGAACATTTCAAGAAGAAGGGATACTGGATCACAGGTGCAGATGCAGAAGGTGATCAGGAACTGTATAATTTTCAGTTCCCCAGGAAGAGTGTGATTGTACTCGGAAATGAAGAGAAAGGGATCAGCCGTATGGTTAGGGAAAAGCTGGATTATCATGTCCGGATCTCTCGCTTCGGTCATATTAAATCTTTAAATGTATCTGTGGCTGCCGGGTTATTTCTGTTCCAATACAGACAGCTTTATAAATAAACAGATACCAAAGAGCATTTATTATTTAAAAATAAACTTCTTGATTTTTTACAAAAAACAGTTAATATATACACTTGTTTGTAATAACCATACAGTTTAAGGAAGGGAATTTAAATAATGATGAAGGTAAAAGTAGGAATAATCGGGATCGGACGAATGGGCCAGTATCACCTTAATATTCTGAATAATCTGCCTGAAGTTCAGGTAGTCGGTATTTCTGATATTAATCAGGACCGGATGGCTGAGCTGAGTTATAAGTTCGATGTACCGGGATTCGATAATTATAAGAAACTGATCAAAAAATGTGATGCAATCTTTATTGCCACTCCTACCAGTACCCATTACGAGTATGCCAAAGAATGTCTTGATCTGGAAAAACATATTTTGCTAGAGAAACCCATGACTACGGATATCGATCAGGCCAAGGAGATCGTTCAGCTTTCCAAGAAAAAAAGTCTGATCCTGCAGATCGGCCATGTGGAGAGGTTTAATGGTGCGGTGCAGCAGTTGAAGAAGATTATTATGAATCCTCTTTATATTGAATCAAAGCGGATCGGTCCGTATGATCCCAGGGTTTCGGATGTCGGGGTGATCCTGGATCTCATGATCCATGATATAGATATTTTACTAAATTTGATAGAGGATAATGTAGTGGAGATATCTGCAATGGGTTCATCGGTTTTCAGTACATTTGAAGATATAGCATCAGTACAGCTGTCATTTGAAAACGGGTGCAATGCTCATATTCTTGCGGGACGGGCATCACAGAAACGAACCAGGGAATTAAGTATCATGCAGAAGGACTCTTTTATTTATCTTGATTACGGGACGCAGGATATTGAGATACACCGGATGGCTAAAAATGCCTATCTTTTGACTCCCGAGGAGATCCGGTATTCTCAGGAGTCCTTTGTGGAACACCTCTCGGTGCAGAAGGATAATCCGTTAAAACTGGAGATCCTTCATTTTCTGGAATGTATCAAGGGGAAAGAGAAGCCATATGTTGCTAATGAGATCGATATAAAATCACTCACTATCAGCCTGAAGGCAATGAAGTTGATATCTGAAAAACGAAAAAAATGATAAAATGAATGAATTTCAATTAATATCATATTTGACAGAAGGTTTAAAAAAAGATAGAAAGAATTTGATAAAGGGCATAGGGGATGATGCTGCCGTTCTTCATTGTGATGATGATAAGGAAGTACTCTGGACAACAGATTCATTAGTAGAAAATATACATTTCCGGCTTGATTATAAGATCAGTCGGGAGAAATTATGGTATTATTTAGGGTGGAAAGCCCTGGCGATCAATGTTTCTGATATTTACAGTATGGGTGGGGAGCCTAAAGCAGCACTGGTCTCTTTACATATTCCTCGCAGGATCTTACCAAGATGGTTGAAAATATTCTATAAGGGATTGAATGACTGTTCCAGAAAATATAATGTTATTATCGTGGGGGGGAACATAAGCAGTTCTCTTTCTGATTGTGTTATTTCTGTCAGTATGATCGGCCTGGTAAGGAAAGGTGATCTGCTGTTAAGAGAGAATGCGAAGGCCGGTGATCATATTTATGTACAGAAGGGCCTGGGCCGGGCCAGGGCCGGTTTGGAGAGATTACAGAATGGATGTAAAAAGATTGATGAATTGGTATTATCCCATTTAAGGCCAACACCCTCTTTCTCATGGAAGCCGGTCAGGAAGAGGTATCGGATCAATGCTGTTATAGATATCAGTGACGGATTCCTGAATGATCTGGATCATATTCTGAAAAGTTCGAATAAAGGTGCTCTGATCAATATTTCAGATCTGCCCGGAGATGCTGACTTGGAGAGGTTCTTTCCTAAAGAGCGTCTCGAGTTTCAATTACATGGTGGAGAAGATTATGGAGTTATTTTAACTTCTCCTGACCTGATAAAGGATAAAAATTTATACCCGGTAGGCCGGATCACTCACAAGAGAGGATTATTATTGGATTTTAAGGATAAAAAAGTAAGGATAAGCAATAAGGATCTAAGGGGATACAATCATTTTAATTAGATCATTATACTGAATTATATGCAGAAAGAGATCATAAAAAATGTAATAACGAACAGTGATGCTGAAACAAGGAAGGTGGCACATTGGTTTATTTCAAAATTCAAATTCAAGAAAGGGATGATCATCGGGCTGATCGGAGATCTGGGAAGCGGAAAGACCGCTTTTACAAAGGGAATCGCTGAGGGAATGAGATTGAAAGGGCTTGTCACGAGTCCTTCTTTTAATATATTAAATATATATCAGAGAGGAGGGAAAAAGCTGTTTCACTTCGACCTGTATCGATTAAATTCCATAGAAGAGCTTGAAAACATAGGATATGAAGAGTATTTTTATAACAAGGGGATCACAGTGATCGAATGGGCTGATAAATGTATGGATATTCTGACAGAAGACTGTTATCTTATCTATTTTAAGTATCAAGGTGAAAAGAGGCGGGAAATAACCATATGTCGAAAATGATCAGTTTATATATTGATACAGCAACTATAAAGGGAAGTATTGCCATCTATAATAAGGATAGACTGCTCTTTAGCCGAACTCTTTCGTCAGAATCTAATCATCTTCATGTTCTGCATAGCACCATTGAAAAAGGAATTAAAAAGGCAGGGATCACACTGGAGGAGATCAGCATGATCGGGGTTGATATCGGGCCGGGGTCCTTTACCGGCATTCGGATCGGTGTTACGACAGCCCGTACTTTGGCACAACTGGGTAGAACTGCCATTTTCGGAGTTCCTTCTCTGGATATTTTATGTCAAAATATACCTTTCTATGATCAGCTAATATGTGCTGTTGTTGATGGAAAGAAAAAAAGGCTTTTTTGTGCCTTCTACCAATTTGACGGGAAAGTTGTAAAAAGAATAAGCTCCTATTTTGACATTTCCGCAGAAGAATTATTGAGGAAAATGTTTGAATATAAATGCAGCTTCACTAAAGTTCAGCTGATAGGAGCGCTGCAGCAGAGCGATAAGAATATTCTGCTGAGATCAGAGTTGAAGGTGAATTTTGCTTCCCGGGCTTATTTCTGGCCAATGGCAAAGAATATTCATTATCTCCAGGGGCAGGACTATATTGAAATCAAAAAGGATTATGAAAAGGTCGTTCCATTTTATCTTCGAAAGTCGGAT
>JAHITG010000461.1 GCA_018817865.1 Spirochaetota bacterium | reverse complement strand
CAGCATGATCTTTCTCTGGTCTATCAAATAATCTGTCTTTTTCCAACTGTCCGAATTAAACAGATTCAGCATATTCAAATTAATGAAAAGGTTCTGGCTGAATTTATATGTATTATAGAGATCTATTGTTCTATAATCCGGCAGAACATTATTATTATTCCGTAAACCAACCATTTCAGTATAATATTTCCCTTCGATCCTGTTGGTTAACCTCTTGAAATCAAAGATCAGATTAAAGATAAATTTATGTACGGGTGTAAAAGGAATATTTTTCAGATCACTGTAAATATATTTAACTTCTCCCTTAAACGATTTAATCTTAGTGCTGAGGTGACCTTCCAGCTCCTGCCACCTCAATGTATCATCATAATTAATGATATGGATAGCTGTTTCACCCGGAAAGGAATGATCTTCTTCATATATGATCTTGTCTTTTGATCGATGAGCTCTCATTTTCGTTTCCAGATAAATGTGCTTCAGGTTAAGGCCTGCTGTAATCTCAGCAATGAAAGTATTGTCATTTTTTAATGCGCCGAAGGGAAGAATATCATCATCAAATTCAAAACCGGAAAACAGGTATTTTGATATTTTATTGACATCTTCGTTCTGAATACTGAGTCCTAAAAAGATCTCTCTGCTCAGATCCTTGTTTATTCCTAAAAGAAAATTATAATTATTCTCTTTATCTTTATCATCATTGATGAGGTATTCTGTACCCGCTTTAAGGTCAAAGCTCAACGTGGGATCATTTACAGTCTTGATTTTAGAAACAGTATCCAGCTTTATACAGCTGTTTTTTTCATCCGGCATATTGTCCCTGTAATATATTGCTTTAACCAATGTATAGTTCTTTAATCCGGCAAATTGATACAGGATATCCCAGGAGAGATAAAGATCATACAGATTATTTTTATAATTACGCCGGAAGGTCGGCAAAGAGGCGACCCTTTGCGAATAGACATCCATCCCTATATCAATGTTCTGTCTTTTATCCGACAGTATGTCAAATTTGGAATTGAGTTCAGATGTCTTTTCGTTCTTAAATGAATTGACCTGATCCACGGCATTTTTTTGGCCGGGCAGGTTATCATCTTTAATTTTATGTGACAGGGACAGGCTGAATCTTTTATACCGGACCTTCCCGAGATAATGGTCGGAATCGATATCACTGTTCTTTCTATCCTCCCCCCGTATAAACCGGTTGATATGAAGGTAATAGTCCAACCCTTTTTCAGGCATCTCTTTTGTATAATCAACGGAATAATGGAAGGAATCGATCCTGTTAAATCCGCCTGCACCAAAAAGCATATTATTCCTTTGGTCTTTTACTTTTCCTCCGGGTGTTAATAAATCCTCCTTTTTAGCTTTTATACTGACGGTGTCATCTGTATCATGAATATCTGCTTTTTCATCTTTTAATTTCAGTTCTATTTCCTCTTCTTTTTTATTCTGTCTTGAATTGGTGTTTTTGATAATATTAATGTCATCACGATATTCTCTTTTATCTTCACCGATCACCTTTTTTTCGCCCAGGTCATATTCTTCCTGTGCGGATAGTACAGCGGCAGTAAGTATGATAATGATCGATATGAATTTTTTTTTCATTTAAACATATTCCTGTTCTTAAAAATATTTCTTGTATTGACGGGCTTTTTCAGGACTTAATTGATTCAGTTCATTGAAGTATTTTTCTGCTTCCTCTTTATCCGGTTTATTAATATAATACACCAGCAGTCTTTCAACGACCTGCTGATAATAGGATGATGTTTTATATTTCTGGAAAAACTCAAGATAGACAGGAACTGCTTTTTCCAGCAGGTCCAGTTTTTCATAATCTTCAGCTATTTTCAGATGGACGATATCCTGGAACGGACTGTTTTCGTAGACCAGTTTTATTTTCATGAGCGACAGTATGGCACGGCTGTAATTATTTTCCTCTTCATAAGAGGAAGCTATTTTTAAAAGGGAATCATCTTTGAACTCGCTGGTCTGAAAATCAGCCGCCTTCTCCAGATAAGACCTGGCTTCTGTATATTTTTTATTCTTCAGATAATAACTTCCAAGATAATAGTTTGCTTTATCTCCGTTCTCCGGATCGTCCAGCAGTTTTTTATAGCTGGCTATAGCGGACTTATAATTGCCCTGTTTTTCATATATGATCCCCATCCAGAGAGTTTTAAAGCTGCTGTCCGCGGATCTTTTGACCCAGGTCAATGCATCATTATATTTTTTCTGATCCATATAGATCTTTACCAGTGATTTCACTAAATTCTCTTTCATTGCATCATCCGAGGTTGTTCTATATAATTTTTTATACTCGGATATTGCTGACCGGTATTCATTCCTGGAAAGATAGATATCACCTATATAATAGATTATCTCTTCCACATAATCGCCTTTTTTATAAGTATCAAGAAAAATCCTGCTGTTCTTTAAAGCTTCATCATATTCCCTGTTCTGATAGGCGATATTGATCAGCCAGTAGAGGCTCATCTTTTTATACGGTGACTGGGGAAACTTCTGTACCTCAGCATAACTTTTCCTGGCCTGCTGGTATTCCTTCTGGTTATAGTATATCTCTCCCATCATAAACCAGGCATAATCCCTGTCATCCGGGTATTTCAACAATTCCTGGTAGGTAATGACTGCATTCCCGTAATCCTTCTTGCGGAAATAGGCCAGTCCTTTCTTCTTCAGGATGTCGGGTATATATTCCTGAAATTTCTCATTCAGGTATTGTGCGCTGTACTGAACCACGCGGTCATATTCTTTTAAACTGAGCAATGATTCGCATAATTTGAGGTAGGATTTTTCAGTAAATTCATTCTTCTCTTTTTTTATGATATCTTCAAAGATCTCCGCGGCCTTCTGATATTCATGCTTCCCGGAATAAGCTATCCCTTTCAAATACATTATCTCAGCCGTATTCTTTTTATCACCGAGGTACTTTAATATCTCATCATGTTTATCCTGTTTAAGAAGAACAGCAACGAGATTGTTCAATACAATATCGTCACTGTTGTCAGCGAGGTATCCTCTATAAATATTTTCGGCTTTTTCATATTGATCAGCTTCTGCATATAATTCCGCCATTGAGAGGACCATCTCTTTTTTATATAATGTATCATCAGAAAACTGTTTCTTATACTCTTTAAAAAATTCAGAACTTTCCCTGATCTCTTTCTTTTTATATGCAATATAAAAAAGCTGATATAAGTATTCCTTATCTTTTGTGTTCTCATACAATTTAGTATAATATTTTCCGGCTGAATCATAATCCCTGACTTCTAAAGCTGATTTTGCAAGAAAGAGGAAAATATCGTTTTCATAACTTTTGTCTATCTGTTTACCGTCAATAGTAACCGTTTCAATAAGCTCTTTAAACCGGTTCTTTTTATACAGTATATAAGCAGTATAATAATAATATTCAGAAAAGTATTCTGTATCCTTTATTTTTCCTAATAAAGCAAGTGTTTCATCATATTTTTCCTGTTTCATTAAACTTAATATCAATTTATAGATGATCTTTGAATCTTTATTTTTCTCGATGATCTTTTTATATATTTTCTCTGATTCGGAATATTCATTATTTTTATATTCAAATTCTGCCAAAAGGATCAAACCCTGTATTTCATATTCGCTGTTGATCAGTTTCCGGCTGTAGGTCTTTAGATTCTCATAGTCATTCTTTTCATTATAAATTTTTGCCAGGTTAAAGAGGCTTCTGGAGAGGTATTCACTGTAAGGGAACTGTTTTTCAACGGTTTTAAAATATGTAACAGCATGGTCCCAGTCTTTGATCTCTTTATTGGCCACGCCCAAAATGTAATAGATAAGGGCCAGGTCTGTTCCGTCTTTCTCCTTCTTGATATATTCCTCTAGAATGGCAACAGTCTTGAGATATTCCTGATTCTTATAATAGATCAGGCCCAGTTTTAAAAGGGCCTTATTATAAAAATCAGTCTTGAATGCCAGTACCTGCTTGAAGATCTCTTCTGCTTTTTTAAAATTACTGATATCATAATATTTATCAGCGAGCCTGAAGGCAGCCTCGGGCCTTAATTTATCCTTAATATCTATTTCCTGAAGATATTTTTCAGCTTTATCAAGCTGATTCTTTTTAACAGCGATAAGCTCAAGATAAAAACAGGCATTATTCCTGTATTCTGTTGTAAGGAGCTCAATGAAAACGGTCTCCGCATTTTCATATTTATCCAGACTGTAGTACGAAAGGGCCAGCAGGTTAAGTGCAGAATTATAATGGCTGGAATCAATGTATTTTTTTATGAATAAATGCAGTTCATCGACTGCTTCCTGATAATATTTATTCTGATAAAGCTTATAGATATACTCCATATCCTGAGTATCATTTGCATGTAAACCCGATAAAAAAGATATAAAAACTATTATTAAAATAAAATACCTGCACATGCAGGTTAAGCCTGGTCTTGCTGTTCTCTTCATTTCGTAAAGATAATGACTTTATAATATCTAGTCAAGATATTAATTTTGATATATTTTTTAATAAAGCAAATAATTCAGGAACGGCGGTATATAATAATATTCTTGCCTATGTAAATTATCATAAGTAATTTTGACAGGCTGTACAAAAAAGTACCGGCCTTCAGGCTTTAGTTTTTTTGGTTTCCCCGCCCCCGAGGTAATCTTTAAAAGTAGTGAAGCTTTTTATATTCTGTGTTCGTATTTCTTCAAAAGCCGCATGACCTGATGCTTTCCCACAAAGTCGATCGGCTTATCCAGTCCGAAACGGATTGCAGTAGGAGCAAATCCCTTAGCTGATATCATAAGGCCTTTTTTTATCTCTTTTTTATTCATACTGTCAAGCAATACAGCGACATCCCTTTCCCCCACGGGATTAAAGCTTCTCTTAACATGGATCAATGTGATCCCCTGAAAGACATCAGGAGAGGTCCCCTGCGCTTTAATATGGATCTCTTCTTTATCCTTCATCTTCAGTTCTTTTACAGCATAACCCAGGTAATCCACCATATACCTGGTCACCTTCTCAAAGTCCATCTCCTTAAAGATGATGAAATCCTGTATCCTGTCTTTTCCGAACCTGGCATTATCCTTGAGGCGCTGTTTTACATCTTTATAATCCGGCAAAGCCGACTCTATCTCCTGCCACTGCTCAATTGCTGAAGCAAAATTCTTGTCAAAATAATAGGCTTCTGCCAGGTGATACCGGATCTCGATCACCAGAGGTTCTTTTAGACAGGCTTCCCTCTTCAAATAATCCCTGATCTTTTCAGCGGTCTGCTCTGCTATTTGTATGGCCTGCTCATATGTATCGATCGCCCGGACATTGACCTCTTTCTGCTGGTAGCACATTCCCATTCCATATAAGGTCTTCATCCGGAGGGATTTATCCGGCATAGCTTTTTCATACTCCCCTATGGCGGTATCATACAACTGTTTTTTGTGATAGAAGAGCCCGTAATAGTAATGAGCCAGATAATTCTTCCTGTCCAGCTGAACGGCCTGGTCCAGATACTCTTTTGTTTTTTCAAAATCACCGAGATGGTAATAGCAGATACCCAGCCCGGCAATGGCTTCAGGATCGGTCCCTTTGAGTTTCAATGCCTTGTTATAATAGCCGATGGCCTTTTCATACTCCTTTTTATGTGTCAGTATCTTCCCGAGATTGACCACAATGTTGTATTCTTCCGGATAATCTTTTTCCAGAAGAAGGTACTGCTGCAGTGCTTCATCATCCCTTCCCAGTTTTAAATAGATATCCCCCATCATACTGTAAATTTCAGCTTTAGTTGCCATTACACCGAACTTATTAGCTTTAATGATCGATTTAAGCTCCATCAGGCAGTAATCATAATGAGCCTGGCCCAGATAAACCT
>JAHITG010000460.1 GCA_018817865.1 Spirochaetota bacterium | reverse complement strand
GTATGATCACAAAATATAAATAAATAGAATTCGAAACAGCCTCTTTTAAAACAAATATTTTACTGACAATAATGATCAGTCCCCAGTATATGATCCCTCCTATCAATCCGGATTTACTGAAGATCCCGCGGACATAATCTTTTGTAATAAAAGAATTAATTATATTTATAATGATCCCCATTGTGATGACAGCAATCCCGAATCCGATCGCCAGGCCAAAAAGCATATTGATATTATCGATCGGTTTCAGCCATAAAGCCTTGAATTGAAATCCAAGAACCGTAAAATCCTCATAACCGAATGCGCTCCCGAACAGAACCCCAAAGATCATGGAGGAGATACCGCAGTATGTGATCAGCATTAAGATCGACTTTAATTTTTCAAACTTCTTAATACCCCTCAGTATTAAACCCAGAAGGACCAGTACCAGGCCATGTCCGATATCCCCGAACATAACTCCAAACATGATAAGATAAGTAAGAGCAACAAAAGGTACCGGATTGATCGTCTTATACTGCGGAGTACCGTAATTCAGGGTCATAGCTTCAAACGGTTCAAGCAGTTTTGGATTTTTAAAGAATACAGGTACATTATCAAGTTCCTTAAGCTCTTCAGCGGTAAAGATCTCAAGAAAATATTTTTTTCCAAAATTCTTCTTTAATAAACTTAAAAATTCCTGCTTTTTCTTACCCGGCAGCCATCCCGAGATCATATAGATGCTGGATGTCTTTAAAAAAAACTTATTTACTTTTATCTTTAATTCCACTATTTTCAATCTCAGGAAAAGCTCTTTAATATAATCGGAATACTCTTTCCTCTTATCTTCGATCTGATCCATAAAACTATTTTTCCTGTCAACCTCAAAACTGATCTTTTCTTTGATCGATTGGATGAATTCATCAGAAATGTCTACTACTTCGTCACCGATCTGAAGTTCTTCAAAGCTGAACTTGTTTAAGATCTCATTTACCAATGACCTGTTCCGTTTTAATGTAATAACATAAAGAAAAATATTATCATCATCCGCCTGAACAGGAAAAATGGCAACGATCATTTTCTCAAATTCTTTCTCAAGCTTGGCGTAGGACTGTTTGGAGATCTTCCCGATACGGACATCAAGGTATTCGAATTTAGTCTTCTGTGCTGCCGAGTAACCCGTCTCCTTAAGAATGGTCATCTGTTTGATCATTTGTGTAAATTTGGAAATATTCCCGACACTCTCTTTTATTTCATTCTTAATGCGGGAAACTTCAAAAGCCATAGTCTCCAGTTTGACCAATTCCTCTTCCATATCAAGCTTTATATCTTTGTTCAATTGTGATTCTTCAATCTTCCAATCAGGAATAATGCCCAATAAATTGATCAGATCATGAGTCTTTGATCTTAATTTACCGATATCTATACTCTCTTTATAATGATATATACCTTTTTCTTCTTTTAAAAATTTATTTACTGTTTCTGAATCTACAAGGTGGATGATCCCGCTTTTAATAATAATGTCTACGATATTACTGCGGTCCTTTTCATAGACATACAGGTTAATAAATTTCATATTCTCAGCTTTGAACAATCTGTTTCTCCTGCTCTAGAAAATTACTTATCCTTGATCAATGTTACAACAAATAATTACAGTGTCAAAACATTTTTATTTTTTATCCTTAACAGTTGACAACAAATAATAATCCTCTATATTTTCCTATTATGAAATACAATTTCATAGTGCTTCTGACGGATTTTGGAGATCAGGATAATTTTGCCGGCGTGATCGAAGGAATGATCTATAAGACGAATCCTGCAGTAAAAGTGATAACGCTTACTCATAATATACCCCCTCAAAATATTTTCAGAGGGGCTTTTCTTCTGGAGCAATCCCATTCTTTCTTCCCGGATCAGACCATCTTTCTTAATATAGTGGATCCCGGGGTAGGTTCATCCAGAGATATTATCATACAGACCCTGGGCAGAAAGGTTTTCATTGCTCCGGATAACGGCCTTTTATCATTCATCCCCTCCGCCTATTCCGTATATCGCAGATTAATACTCCCCAATAAATACATTAATACTTCTCACCCCTTTTCCGATACTTTTCACGGCAGAGACATTTTTGCTCCCCTTGCAGGAGTCATCAGTAATGGGATAGATTTAAAAAAGATAAGCATAAAAACAGATAAAATTAAAAGAATTGAAAAACAGGAGATAATAGTAAAAAAAGATAAAATAATCGGCCGGATCATATACATAGACCACTTCGGTAACCTGACAACAAATATCAGCAAAGATATCTTCTTTGATTTTGTCAACCTGAAAAATAGTTTTAAGATCAGAATAAAAAATACTTATTTCAGAAAGATCCATAAAAACTATTCTTCAGAAAAAAAACATGGAGCAGTTTTTAACAGCTTCAACCTTCTGGAATTCTTTACTCCCTCAGGAAGTGCTGAAGAATCTTTAAAAATTCGACTTGGCGAGAAAGTTACTGTAATAGCAAGATAAAAGACTTAAAAGTGATCCCTTCAACAATCCAGTTCTTTTTCCTCTACCCGGATACCTATTCCCTTTAAGACTGAGCTGAATTCTTTCAGATCCCTGATAGTATTATCCATCTTCTGAATATCATTGTCCAATCTTATCAATACTCTGTTATAATCTTTCATGATCGTTCCTCTATAACTATTTTGATCTAAATTACTATTAATCCTTTATATTTTGAGATCGCATACAGTATCTTATTCGAGATAAGTGATGAATCTAATAAATTCTGCATGAGGCTTAACTGCAAATATGAAATAAGTAAAATGACAAGTGATATTATGACAGCTCCTTTTAACAGGCCCAGGATCATCCCCATGACCTTGTCAAATCCGTTCAATTCGTTTTCATCGATCAGATCAAAAATAAATGACTTGGCAATTTTACCCACTATATAAAAAACAATAAATATAATTATCATTGTACAGACTTTTACCACCAGATTATTCCCGGAAATAAATTCAAGATAGGGAACTAATAATGGATGCAGAATGTAAGCCAGGTAACCGCTTAAAGCAAATACAGCCAGACTTAAAATCTCCCCCAGAAAACCCGCACGAAAGGACTGTATCATAAAAATGACTATAATACCCACGATAATCAAATCTAATTTGTTTAACATACTATAAATATCGGTAAGTGGAAAAAAATTTTAAGAGATTGAGGAAATAATAATGTAGCAACAGGCCTTTAGGCCTGTTTTTTATATTTAACTAATAACAATAACACACCTGAAGGTGTGTTGCTACATTTTCTTCTAATTCCATAAAAAAAATGAATTCCTTGCTTAAAGTGAGGAATGACAGAGGAAAGGAAAACCTATTAATGTAGCAACAGGCCTTTAGGCCTGTTTTTTATATTTAACTAATAACAATAACACACCTGAAGGTGTGTTGCTACATTTTCATCAACTATATAGTTGTAGGGACAAGGCATGCCTTGTCCCTACTAAAAAGTATAATTTTATTTCATTATTCCCTGTTTCCATGTCTTGGAGAATTTACCGGAACCGTCCACATACTCTCCCTTAACCTTCAGCAGATAAACACCGTTAACAACTCTCAGCCCGATATCATTCTTCCCATCCCATGTAACAAAGTGTCTCTGGTTTCCTGCAAAGACCTTGTCTACCACCAGCTTCCTCACCAACTCACCGGTTACAGTATAAAATATGATCGTCATCTTTGCGTCTTTCTTCAGGTAGAATTTAATTGTAACATCATAAGTATTAATATCAGCCGGATTCGGGAATGTAAGGAAGGAATCGTCAAAATCCTCGGATTCATAGTATCCCATGACCGTATAGATTCCAAATCTGCTGATATTGCCATATACCTTATTGTTTGCCACATCTACATATGAATCCTCAACTACTTCCCATTCGCCTGTTTGTTCATTCAGAACGAACAGTTTCAATCTTGACTCATGAATATCCGTTCCATCTACAATACCGTCATTGTCTGTATCCGAATAATTAATAAAGAGCTGCGCATCATTGACCAATCCGTTCATATCAATCAAATTCCTGTTGAAAGCACTGATATCTTTGTAAAGGTCATCACTTCCAATGATCTTATAGAATTGGTTAGCACCGATCAAAGCATCAGCTGCTGCTATTGCTGAATTAGCAGACGGTGAAGTATCATTAACTGTCACATACGCATCATCCGGCAGCACATTCGGATTGATCAGAAGCGTCGTGTTGATTCGTATGTTGCGCACGGTGCCCCCGATGTCCTTGTCGATCAGTGTCGTGTAAGTGCTGTAGAACGGAACATTGTATGTACTGTCAAATGGGTTGTCGATCAGAATAAACCCATTGGTTCCTGTTATATTCGTCCTGATCTCCATCCAGAACCCTTTCAGTATCTCTGCCTGGTCCAGTCCCGGTGTCAGCGTGATCTCTGTCCGTGGTATCGACCCGTTCGTGTTGGTCGCCAGGCTGTACGAGAGAACATAGGGGTTGTTCTCCATATCATAAAAATAAAAATTCGTAATGGCGGACGATGTAATGACACGGCTGAAGAGAATTCTCAGGGAGTTCATCTCATCTACCGTTGCATACCCGTTCTTACCCACGCTCATGGAGACGATAAACGGATTGAACGGCTGAAAATAGAGCGGTCCTTCCGTATCCAGATCCCGCTTAGATCCGTCATTCACATCCACATTCACCATCTCTACCGTGTAGTCCCTGATGTTCAATGTCACGACACCCGCATTAGCCAGGACATACTGGAATGTGGCGTTCCCGTTCACATTGGTCGTCAGTGTTCCGGCCCCTGATGTATTAGTCCAGTCGATCGTGGCCCCGGTCCCGAATACCGATATCGTAGCTGTTCCCGTATAATCCGGAAGCATATACGGAGTTCCTCCGTTGGTGGCTATCGCCTGGATCACGAAGTCATCGTAGGTTCCCAGATCATAATTCGTCATGTGCAGTATATTGAAATATGCCAAGTCGCCGTACCGGAAGATAAACTTCCCTTCCGTGTCATCGTCCGTGAATCCGGTCACACTGCTTAAATGAGCATTGAGCGTCTCCGCGGTATTGTTCCTGATCCGGAAGTTCACGGTTCCGGAGTCAGCGGAGGTGAAGCTGTAGTACCCTTGAGTGGTCGCTGTAATATTGCTGAAAATCCCTGTTCCGCTCACATTAGCCCATTCCACAAGCCCTTTTCCGGCTACGCTGTCCAGCGTCATCACACCGTTGTACCATGTTACCAGCTCATTGGTATTCACAGCACGTCTCACCTGGACTGTCAGGTCCAGCCACTGGTTAATATATCCTGTGATATCGCTTGAACCGCCCGCATGCAGTATCTTAAAGGTTCCCGGGCCGTGGACCTCTTTCATCCGTCCCCTGCCGGAACCGATCGTATCATTGGATGACGCATATCCATTAACAATAAAAGTCACGCTGTTGTTGTTGGAGATGATCGCCCGCAGCCCTTCTGTATCAGTCATGTTCTTATGCCCGAAGGCAACCAGGTAATTCTCCGTAGTGTTCTGGGCAATGGTAAAGCCCATGATATTGTTGAAGTTGATCATTCCTCCCGTAACAGCAAGGTCCGTGGCCATGGTCACATCAAGCACATCCAGAGTACCGGTTGTTCCATTGTCCTTGTACAGTATAAAATTCGTGAAATCAGTGCCGGCGGCCGTGTTGGTATATTCCAGGTACATCCGTATCCCTGAGATAGCAGCATCATTTATGGTGACTGCGCGTATGCTGAAGCTGATAAGTTCAATATTGGTCTGAAGGATAGAACGCAGGACCGTATCTGTCCAGGCCCGGCCTGAATAGAGGTTCGTGATAATGACATTACCCAGGTTCAGTTCCACTTCAAAGCTGTTGGTAGTGCTCCAGGGACCAATATTGCCTACCCTGTCAATAGCCCGTACTCTCCACCAGTTGGTTCCTATCACAAGGTTTGTAAATAAAGAGTTGGTCACGGAGATAAGCTTGTTGCTCCAGATGGATCCAAAATTATCGATACTGAGCTGGACCTGGTAATTACTGATACCGCTTGTGGCGTCAGATCCTGTATTCCATAGCAGGTTGATCGGTACTGCATTAGTTATTGCATTGTTCGTAGGTGTCTCCAGGGTCACAACTAATGGAGGAATTCTGTCTACCGTGAATACATCCGTACCGCTCCAGTTTCCTGAATTACCTGCCACATCTTCAGCTCGTACTCTCCAGTTATATACTCCGTCTCCCAGAGCATTGATGGTATTATTGGTCGAAGTTATACCTATCAGTGTGATATTGGTTGACCAGACTCCGCTTGTATTAGTTACCCATACATTATAATTGCTGATACCGCTTCCTGTATCAATACTGGAGCTCCAGAGGAGTCCAATGTTATTCGTATTTGTGATCGCATTATTAAACGGTAATATTAAGGTCACTCCTGTGGGCAGCGTTCCGTCCGTGGTAGTAAAGACAAAGCTTAAGAAATTAGTATTTCCTGAGAGATCCTCTCCATAGAAGTATGCACTGATATTGGTCCATTCGGCAAACGGTGAAGCCGGATCAACTACAACACTGTACCCGGTACCTGAGGAAGAGATATTTCCGGAGAATCCGGCCAGGAACGATCCATTACTGAGTGCTGTTGTACCTTCGATCCTCACGATCATGCTCTGAGAGGAAGCGGATACATTATCAAGGAGGGTTAATATTACATTTGCATTAGTGGCTACATTTATCTGGTTATTGGTCGGTGAAACATTGGTAAAGTATGGCGGTGTTACATCAGTTGTAGTAAACTGCCATGCAATTGAATTTGTATTTGATCCGTTGTCTGCTCCATAAGCATAAACCGAAACTGGCATACTTTCGGCAAACGGTATTGCAGGATCAACAACCACATTATATCCCGCATTGGAAGCGGATATGCTTCCACCAAATCCGGCCAGGAATAAACCGTTACTGAGGGCAGTGGTCCCGGCGATCCTTACGATAATACTCTGTGAAGAGCTCGAAATATTGTCAAAAAGATTAAATATAATATCTGAATTGGTCGCTACATTCACCTGAGTATTGGTCGGCGACAGATTGGTAAAGTACGGTACGGTAGTATCTAAGGTAAAGATGTTGGTGACACTGATCAGCGAATTGTGGCCCGCACGGTCAAAAGCAAGGACATTCCAGTAATAGACACCGTCAGCCAGATTATTGATCAGGTCATTTGTTACGGTCGTTAAGACATTAGTGGCCCATGTGCCACTGGAATTGGTAACGAACAGGTTATAATTTGAGACACCTGATATCAAGTCAGTGGATGCATTCCAGAGGAAATCTATGTTAACCGCATTTGTGATGATATTATTTGTCGGTGCGATCAGGGTTACCTGGCTCGGACTGTTCGTATCAACTGAGAAGTTGTTGGTCGTTGAAATACTCCGGTTGCCTGCCCGGTCATAGTCAATAACATACCAGCTGT
>JAHITG010000459.1 GCA_018817865.1 Spirochaetota bacterium | reverse complement strand
TGATTCCCATTCATCAATAAAATCCGGATCCGGATTAAAGTTCTTGTAGACCTGAATATAATCATAGGCCTGGCTGAACCTTCCATTAAATACGGATGTATAGATCAGGTTATTAAAGGTATTCTTCACCAGTTTCTTATATTCCGGTTTTGAGCTCATCTGCTCATCCCATTCGATATAGTATGCAATGATATCCAGTGCTTTTAAAAACCATGCTTCCGCTATGGTAAAATCCATCCTCATTCCCCTACCATAAGGAGACAAGACTTCAATGGTGTAAGCGTCCCTCTGAAACCAGTCATAAACATCATCATGAAATTCATACGGCTTTACCAGCTCTATCCCTTTTCGATAATATTCCCATGCACGGTTTAAATGGTAATTTCCCTTCTCTTTATCAAAGACCAGTTCCTGGGCGTAATTATGAAATCCTGATTCCTGATCAAACGGCCAGTCCAGATACAAAACATCAGGATCATCTTTCGTTTTCTTCTCTTCCTGGGCAAAAAGCGCCATTGGTAATATAAATAAAATACAGCATGCTATTAATACTCTATTGATCATCATATTATACCTCCTAACCATCAATTCCAGCTATTAAAAGTAACAGCTTAAATTACAATTTCAATAATTTTTTTATTATTTTTCCTGCTTGTAAAATGGAACTTAATTTGAATATCGGAATCGGACAGCTCAATATTTAACATAATTTTAAATATTTTCATTTTAAATATTCAGGACCGAAAGAATACGGCATGACCTCCTTTATACTGGTCTTATAAATATCCCTAATCTCACCTTTTCCGTCAAGATTGATGCCAAAGATCGCTGTATTATCCAATGCAAATTCAAGGATCTTTTGTCGGCATAATCCGCACGGCATCCCGTATCCGCTTTCCGCTTCCATTACAATAACAATGGTTTTGATCTTCTGTTCCCCGGAAGCGACCATAGTGTCGATCGCATTCATCTCTGCATGTGTGGTCAATGTAAAATCAACGGATTCAACATTGCATCCTGAAAATATATTCTCATTACTGCTTAACAAAGAGGCACCTACTTTAAAATCCGAATACGGAGCATAGGCGTTAACCCTTACTGCTTTTGCCTGTGCATACAGCTCTTTTTCCTGATCAGTCAGATCCTCAAATGTAATCTTTTCCAATTCGCCTCCCCCTTTTTTTATATGTATTATAAAACAGTTCTTCTATTTATATCTAATCAGGTAAGATAATACTTTTTAATAAAATATCAAATAATTATTTTAAAAGCGAAATCTTCAGCAGATCTCAAGGGGCCCTTTTTAAGAACAGAGCCCCTTGATCTGTATTATCTATTTTTCTTTTAAGACTTTATTTACTTCTTTTGCAATATCTTCAACTGTAGGTTTTAATTTTTTCTTATTCAAAAAAACAAGGTCCATCTTCATCATAATGATATTTCTGTTAATATAGTTCCATTTAGGAGTAAATGGATCAAAGATAATCAGTTCCGCTGCTTCATTGAGCATCTTTTTATTTAATGGTTTCTCTTTTGATTTTGCCCATACATCCGTTGCAGCCAGTTTCCTGTCAGCAGGCTGAGCAAGTCCGATCTTGGCAAGGTCTACCTGTGCATCTGCGCTGGCCAGTCTTTTTAATACTTCCCATGCCAGATCCTTATGCTTACACCATTTCAGGATCCCGTATCCGCTCCCGCCTGATGCCAGTTTTCTTTTGCCGTTAGGCCCTTTTGGAAACATCACAACATCCCAGTCAAAAGTAACTCCCGTTCTCAACTGTGGTGTTTCCCAAATACCACTGCAGTACATAGCCAGCTTTCCTGTTTTAAAAAGCTCCTGATAACCGGTATCCAGGGCTGATGGTGTCGGCATAACCTTATGCTTGTACATCATATCGAGATAAAACTGCAGGCCGGCTATTGAACCCGGGGAGTTTAAAGTAAATTTGGTAGGATTCTTCACATCGTCTACATACCCGCCGCCAAAAACATACATGAAATTGGGCCATGACCATGTATAAAAACCATACTGTTTTACCGCCCCTTGAGCATCCCGTACTGTCAGCTTCTTGGCATACTCCAATAACTTGTTAACATCCCAGTTGTCATCAGGATACGCCAGCCCTTCTTTATCAAAAAGGTCTTTATTGTAATAGACAACCGCAAAAGGAGCCACATCCCTGGGTATGATATACAGCTCATTATTTACGGTAAACCTGTCTACAATGGCCGGGAAATAATTCTCAATGGAAAAATCTTTATCTTTTTCCTTGTAGTCGTTCAAGGGAATAAATAAACCTTTACTGTAGAAATCTACAAATAAATTAACCTCACAGAACGCAATATCAGGCGGAGTTCCGCCTGCAGCTTCTGTTAAGATCTTTTGACTGAACTTCGTTGGATCTCCCCCGATAGCAATATGTTCCAGGACCAATTTTACTCCGGGAACTTCATCCTCGATCTTCTTAGCGATCTTTTTTATAGCCTCTATCTCTTCAGTTGCACCCCAGTACGCTATTTTAATCTCTTTTAAGTCAGACACCTCTTTCTTGATACAGCTTAAAGATGATCCAAACAATAAACACAAAAGCAAAATTTTAGCAACAAGTTTCATTAAACACCTCCATTCTTTACAACCGATTGTAATTATCTTAGCAAATACTACACTTTTGGTTTTAAATGTCAAATTTTTTATTATTGAACCTGCCTTGAGTAAAAAGTCCTCTCACATTTTTCTCTCAGCCTTCTTTAAAAATTGCCTATAATTTCTGAAAACTTCCTTAATGCTCAGATCAGGAGGGTATTCTGAAATGACCATTTTATAATGAGAGGCAACAGGTTCAAAAACTATACTGGCATCAGGCTTGAAGACTGCAAAAACGGATAACCCCAGAGCAGCAGCAAGATGCATCGGGCCTGAATCATTACCGATATAGATCCGCCCTGTACTTAATACAGAGATCAATTCGATAATGTTCTCAGGTTTTACTATATTAAACCCATGATGAAGGAAAAATTTTTCGCCTGCTCCTTCATCCGGGCCCAGCAGGATAAGAAACTTGTGGTTCTTATCAGCTGCTATCTTTAAAAACTCGATCAATTTCTGAACAGCCCATTGCTTATTACTTCGGCCTCCCGGATGGACAATAACTATGTCCTTCCCTTTTTTTCGCAGATATTGATATTTTCTCCTGATACTAACAGGAAAAGAGAACCTGATGTCCTTATAAAATCTCAAATTCAACTCTTCAAATAAGAGCTTATAATAATCCAGGATATGCCTCCTGCCCGGTCTCACAACAGTCCTGTTAAGGATGAGTTCACTCTCTTTTCTCCTGTATCCGAACTTGACATGCGCTTTCACAAAGAGGATCATAAAAAAAGTAAGCGTAGAGAGGTCATTCGGATTGGATGCATCAAACAAAAGATCATATTTCCTGCTGCGCAGCCTTTGGACCAGCTTAAGAATATTCAGGGGATTGAATAAAGCCTTTTTATCAAACAGGATCAATTCTCTTATCTGCCGGTTATACTCATAGATCCTGCCGTACTTCCGGCAGACCATCAGGCTGGTTTTAATATTCTGTTTAATAAAAGATCTTACAACGGCATTTAAAAGAACCAGATTACCCATTCTCTCATCGATCCGGATTACCAGGACTGATCTGATCTTCTTTGGGTCAAAAAGAACGTCCTTTTTACGTAAAAGAACCCCAAGACTTTTTTTTATAAAATTCCTTCCTTTCTTCTCTATTTTTTTTGATAATTTCATATGTCCCCTGTTTAATGAAGAAAAATACTCTTTATTAACAGCCTCAGATCAGGCCATTAAAAGTGCCATGATCGCTTTTTGCGTATGCAGTCTATTCTCTGCCTCACAAAATACAACAGAATGTGACCCTTCAATAACATCATTCGTGATCTCTTCGCCCCTGTGAGCAGGCAAACAATGCATAACAAGAGCATCGGGCTTTGCTTTAGCAAGAACTGCCGAGTCTATCCTGTAATCTTTAAAGATCTTTAACTTGGCATCTTCTTCTTTCTCCTGGCCCATGGAGACCCAGACATCCGTATAAAGGACATCGGCATCCTTGGCTGCTTCCTCAGGTACCGCAGTTAATACGATCTGTGAACCGCTTTTTGAAGCCAGGTCCTTTGCTTGAGCCACGATATCTTCTGAAACCGTATATCCTTCTGGAGAAGCGATCGTGATATCGGTCCCTAACAAAGCCGCTGTTAACAATAATGAATGAGCTACATTATTGCCGTCCCCGATGAATCCCAGTTTTAATTGTTTAAAATCCTTTTTATACTCACTTATGGTAAAAAAATCACTCAAAGCCTGACACGGATGAAGCAGGTCCGTTAAACCATTAATGACCGGGATGCTGCTGGAATGGGCAAGCTCAGAGACACTGTCATGAGAATATGCCCGAACCATGATCCCGTCCAGATACCGGGAGAGTACTCTAGCTGTATCCCGGATCGTTTCCCCCCTGTTCAGTTGAATATCATTTTTACTTAAGAAAAGAGCATATCCTCCCAGCTGGAACATTCCAACCTCAAATGATACTCTGGTTCTGGTGGAAGATTTCTCAAAGATCATTCCCAGTGTTTTATCTTTTAATAACTTCTTGTTCTTTTTCTTTAATTGCCCTGCAAGAGTAAATATCCGGAAGATCTCATCCTCTGAAAGGTCAACAACAGAAAGCAGATCTTTAGTATTCAGCTGTTTCATAATAACATCTCCTGCTATTGAAAATGAATTTTTAATATACGTAATCTTAAATAAGATGTCAAGATAAATGGGGTCAAACCTTGAAATGTGAAAATTGAGAAGCAATTTTCACATTTCAAGGTTTGACCCCAAATTATATTTATCGTCAAGATCTGACCCCTAAAAATCGCTTGCAATTCTAATTCAAGAGAATATATTAGCCATCAAGATTATGTTAGTACTACGCGGAGAAGAATGCCGAAACGTTGAAAATGCACTAAAAACGGAATGGACCGAGTCAAATTTACCAGGAGCTTATGCAAATAACAACATTCTGTGCCAGAATACGAAAAGAGAACATTCTCTTCTGGCAGTACCTTATGAAAATACCTTACTGACATTA
>JAHITG010000458.1 GCA_018817865.1 Spirochaetota bacterium | reverse complement strand
GAATATATTTCCAATCATTCGAAAATAAAATTTATATTTACATCAAAGAAATATCTTGATAATGTCAAAGAGATATTTAAGGAAGTACGCAGTCTGAAAAAGATCATTTGTATGGATGATGTGCCTGAGGAGAGAAATGTTATTCCTTTTAATAAATTTATAAAGATAGGATCAAGTTATAAATTTCCCCTTCTTCATAAGGTAAGGCCTTCTGACCTTTTAGCAATTCTTTATACATCCGGAACGACCGGTACTGCAAAAGGGGTCATGCTTACTCAGAAAAACGTTATATCCGATGTGGAACTGGGTGCCCAGATGATACTGTTTGACGATACAGATACTTTTTTATCCGTATTGCCGATCCATCATTCCTTTGAAGGTACTGGCGGATTCATTCTTCCTTTATATGGCGGTGCTTCGATCACCTATGCGGAAAGCCTGAAGTCCCGGAATATTCTTGATAATATAAAAGAGACGAATGTTACCCTGATGCTGGGGGTTCCCCTCCTATATGAAAAGTTGTATATGGGTATTTTAAAAGCTGTAAAGGAGAAACCTCTGCCGATAAAACTCATTTTTAAAGCAAGTATGGGTGTTGTTAAAATGGTACGAAAAGTCGCAAAAAAGAAGATAGGCAGGGGGGTCTTTAAAAGCTTAAGGGCAAAGGCAGGATTATCCGCCATGAAATATTTTATAAGCGGGGGAGGCCCCTTGCGACCTGATGTAGCAAGAGGTTTTGATAACCTGGGATTGACCATCGTCCAGGGATACGGGTTAACAGAGACTTCTCCTATCGTTACAGTGAGTACCATCGAGTACAACAATTATTATTCCGTTGGATTACCTTTACCGGATGTGGATATAAAAATTCATGATCAGGATGAGAAAGGAATAGGCGAGATCCTGTTAAAAGGGCCCATGCTGATGAAAGGGTACTATAAGAACAGAAAAGCCACCAGGGAAGTCATAAAAAAAGGATGGCTTCATACCGGAGACCTGGGTTATATTGATAAAACAGGTTTCGTATATATAACAGGAAGGAAGAAGAACCTGATCGTGACCCAGGGGGGAAAGAATGTATTTCCGGAAGAGCTGGAAAAGAAACTGGATGCTTCTCATTTTATTCTGGAATCCATGGTATACGGACAGCCGGTCTCAGAAAAGGATAGAGGTGAAAAGGTCTTTGCGATCATCGTTCCTGATTATGAAGCGATCGATGAACATGGCAGGCATACCGGCATGAAATTCAACTCTGAAGATAAGATCGAGCATTTGATCAGCCATGAGGTAAAAAAACTTAATTCCAAGCTGGCAACCTATAAAAAACTGTCCGGATTCAAGATCCACAGTGAGGAGTTAACAAAAACTTCGACCAGGAAGATAAAGAGATACCTTTATCTTGAAAAGCTGATACAGGTTAACGGGAAGAGAAAACGCTAGATCAAGACCAGGACATTTGGATTGGAAAAAAAGTTAAATATTTTTACAGTTTCCGGCCGATAATAGTAATAGAGTGGAATTCTTAGGAGATTGAATGTGAAAGTTATGGTTCCTGATGTGAATAAAATTTTAAAGAAGTATGGGTATACTTTAATTATGGATAAGATCCATGATGACGGTGAGCTTAAAAAGTATGAAAAGATCGAGAAGTATTTTGACAGAAAGACCTATTTAACGATCAAGGATAAGAAGAATATCGTAATAGGAAGAGTATATAATATTAATTCATCCAATGGTACAGATTTAGCTAAAAGGGAGCTTACAGAGAAAGAGCTGGATATTATTCTGGCGTTTTTCAAGTTCTTTCGGATCCCGAATGCCGGTAAAGTAGCGGGTGAGATCTCAAAGCTGTTTAAAATAGATATTAAAGGGATCAATGTAGATATTATAAGAAATAATATCTATAAACAGAATGTATATTAATAATGGATAGCGCTGAGGGAAAATTATATATAATAGCAACTCCCATCGGAAATATGAAAGATATTACTTTTAGGGCTATTGAGACCTTAAAAGAGGTAGATTATCTTTTATGTGAAGATACAAGACGATCTTTGAAATTATTGAATCATTATCAGATCAGGAAGAGACTGGAAAGCTACTTTTTAGGGAATGAGGGTAAAAAGCTGAATATGGTGTTGAATGATCTGTTATCAGGAAAAGTGATCGGACTGGTCTCAGAAGGCGGGACACCCTGTATATCAGACCCGGGAAATCTGCTGGTTCGTTCCTGTCATGAAAAGGGCATACCTGTAGTTCCGATCCCCGGTGCTTCGGCCTTGAGCACAGCTTTATCTGTTTCAGGGATCGCGGACCGGATCTCTGTATTTGTAGGGTTTCTGCCCAGGAGCAGAAAAAAGATCAACAAGGTCATGGCTCAGATCAGCCAGTATAACGGAAATATCATTCTGTATGAATCACCTTACAGGATCAGGAGCCTCCTGGAGCTGATCCATAAGAATTTTGGAAATGTAAAGATTTTTTTATTTAAAGAGTTGACAAAGATATTTGAAAATGTTAGTATTAATAATGTAAAAAATATTTTAGCCGAAATAGATAATAGAAATTTTAAAGGTGAATATATTGTTATCTTTAATAAAGAAATTTGTTAAAGTAAAATTTTAATTATGACGATACTTAAGTATAAGAAGGTGGTAAATTATGGATATTAAAAACATTTCTGGCATCAAAGAAGTACTGAATATCTTTAAGGCTAACAAGAACAAGAACATTGATAAAGCCTCAAAGGTTAAAAAAAGTGATTCTGTAGAGATCTCTCGTGAAGCGAAACGCAGTGCTGAAGTAAAGAAATACATCAATATTGTTAAAAATACTTCTGATATTCGTCAAGATAAGATCAAAATGGCCAAAGAGAAGATCAAGAATGGTGATTATTTCAAACCGGAAGTTTATGAGAAGATCGCAGAAAAGCTTACAAAAAAATTTACCATTGGCGATAAAATCCTGGACAGTCTGGGAGACGACAAAGACGGCAAATAACAAAAAAAGGATCGTTTTCTGCACCTGAATATTGATAATCCATAATTTTAAAACCTCATAATTGAATAGTACAGTAATAAGGAAATGATTTCATTAAAATCAATAGAATTTTCTCTTCCTACAAAAATAATCTTTGGTACTGAAGTTGTGGACAGGATCGGGGAGATCGCAAAAGAATACTCGGATAAAGTTTTTTTAATTTCTGATGGGAAGATCATGAGGAAGAATGGTATTCTGGGGAAAGTAGAAAATTTATTGGAATTAAGCAGTGTTGAGTATATACTGTATGAGAATGTAGATAATGAAAGTGCTCATCTTGTCGTTGATGAGATCGCTACTCTGGTGCGACAGTCCAGGGTAAAATACATTATTGCCGTGGGCGGGTCAAGTGTCATCAATACGGCAAAAGCAGCTGCTTACCTCGGGAAGAATAAAGGAAAAATAGCAGAATTTTTAAATGGCGGAATTGGCATTGATGAATCCATTCCTGTTATCGCTATCCCAACCATACCCGGGATCCAGCAGCAGATAAATGATGAGTTCGTATTGAACGATACAAACGACAATATTAAAAAGATATACCGGAACCCCAGCCTCTTTCCTTTTCTTTCGATCATTGATCCCAAACTGACCGCTT
>JAHITG010000457.1 GCA_018817865.1 Spirochaetota bacterium | reverse complement strand
ATGTTATCAATGATCACAATATTCGTTTTATATAGTTTAATAAAATCCTGGTTAAAGATCGTATCAACAAGCTGCTCTTTGTTTTTATTAAAGCTCAGGAGATTAGCATAGTAGAAATCATCCTTCTTATGGCTGGTGAAATGGTTTGCTATTACTTTTGCGATATATTTTTTCCCTGTACCGGATTCACCACTGATTAAACAGGGAGAGGGTTCACTAATAATAGAATTCAGCTGTTTTTTCAGGTCTAATATATAATCACTAACGCCGATTATCTCTGAAAATCGGGATGACTTCTCATTCCCGGTTTTTTTTGAGGCATTAAGGAGTTTTTTAAATTTGAGTGCTTTGTTCAGAATATAAGGGATCTCTTCCATTGTGAACGGTTTTATTAGATAGTCAAAGGCCCCGTATTCAAATGCTTTGACAGCCGTTTTAAGATTGGCATAGGCTGTCATGATTATGGTAATGATCTGGTCCTTATATTTTTTCTTGATCTCTTTCAGGATCTCGAATCCGTTCATTCCCGGAAGAAAGACATCGCAGAAGATAATATCCACTTTATGTTTTTCTAAATGCTTAAAAGCCTCTAAGCTGTCTTTGGCTAATAAGGTGTTATAATCCAGCGATTTAAGCTTTACATCCAGTACTTTTCTGATGAGTTCTTCATCATCAATTATTAGGATAGTAGTTTCAGCCATTCTTTTTATTCTCCCTCAGCGATCCATGCTTTACAGATAGAGGCGATCTCAGGAGCCAGCTGCTCTATCCTTTTCTGATAATTTGCTTTTTTATAATAGATCAGGGAATTTACCAGTTCTTTTTTTGCATAATAATGGTCACCAACACGGATCAGGCCGTCGATATACTGCACGGTTTCAAAGATTCTGGATGCTTTTTCTATCTTGCCATCATTAAAAAGACGGTTGCCTTTTCTGATAAGTTCTGCTCTCTCTTTTTTTGAGATTTTTACCATAAAATAAAAAATTTTACAGGAAACGTCTAACAGTAAAGAATGTCAAATCTGATGCACCAGTTCCAGAAATTTTTCAGTTGTACTGTCTATCCCTGTATTTACTCTCTTTTTAGTCTCTTCCAGGTTGCTTGCATCTTTTTCAGATCCTACAATATAAAACTTGATCTTGGGCTCAGTTCCTGAAGGCCTCATGGTGATCTTGAAATTATTTTCAAGAAAAAGGATCAGTACATCGGATGAAGGGAGGTTATATTTTTTTTCTTCCTTTTTTGAGGTTACATCATACAGGATTCCTTTTTGAAGGTCCGCGATTTTCATGATCTTCATGTCATTAATAGTGTTAGGAGGATCATTACGGAAGGTTTCCATTATTTTTTTGATCTTATCAAGGCCGTCGACTCCTTTCATGGTAATGGATTTCAGTATCTCTTTATAGTATCCGTATTGGGAATAGATCTCATCCAGGTATTGGAGGATGGATTTATTATTAAATTTCAAATAGGCAGCCATCTCAGCAATAAAATTTGCAGAGATAACAGCATCCTTGTCTCTTACAAAGTCCCCTGCCAGCATGCCATAGCTTTCTTCTCCTCCGAAAATATACTGTTTGGAGGGTTTTCCCTCATTTTTCAGATCTTCATATATTTTTATCCTTTCGCCAATATATTTAAATCCTGTCAGGACTTCTTCCGTAGGGATGTGAAAATCATCAGCAATATTGGTGATCAGATCCGTAGTAACGATCGTCTTGATGATCAATCCGTTTTCAGGAAGACGGTTCTTTTCTTTTAATTGAGATAGAATATAATGAGTTAATAACGAAGCGATCTGGTTCCCGTTGAGAAGTTCAAAATCTCCGTTTTCATTCTTTACGGCTGCACCTACCCGGTCACTGTCAGGATCTGTGGCTAAAAGAAGATCGGCATCTTTTTCTTTGCATAGTTTCAGGCCGTACTCCAGGGTAGCAGCTTCTTCCGGGTTGGGGGATTTTACTGTTGGAAAATTACCGTCCGGTTTTTCCTGTTCCTTTACAATAAAGACGTTTTTAAATCCCGCATTGGCCAGGGCGGTTCGTACAGGGATGTTTCCGGATCCGTGGATCGGTGTAAAAACGATCTTAATATCATCAGCCACTTTTTCAATAATTTCGGGATTTATGGAGAGGGCGCGGACTTTTTCATAATACGCTTTGTCTACTTCTTTACCAATGATCTGAAGAAGGCCATTTTTTTCAGCTTCTTCGCGGGATATATGTTTGATCGAGTTAATAGCTGTTACTTTTTTTACGTGTTCAATGATACTTTTATCATGAGGAGGGACGATCTGTCCTCCATCCTGCCAGTAGACCTTGTATCCGTTATATTCAGGAGGATTATGACTGGCAGTGATGACTATTCCTGCATTGACTTTCAGATGTCTTACGGTAAATGAGAGCATGGGTGTAGGCCTTAAAGATTCAAAAAGGTGTACCTTGATATTGTTGCCGGCAAAGACCAGGGCAGTTTCAAGAGAGAATGATTCGGAAAAATTACGTGAATCATAAGCAATGGCTACGCTGATATTATCAGTGAATTGCTCTTTCAGGTAATTGGCCAGGCCCTGGGTGGCTTTCCATACATTATATTTATTCATTCTATTGGTTCCGGCTCCTATCACACCGCGTAATCCTCCGGTCCCGAATTCCATATCTTTGTAGAATCTGTCCGTCAGTTCTTTTTCGTCATTTTTTGCGATGAGGTCTGTGATCTCTTTTCGGGTCTGTTCATCATATCCTTTATCCGTCCATTCTTTAATTTTGTTTTTTAACTCATCCGACAAATTGAGTTTCTCAAGATCTGTCATTATTTGAAGTACTCCTTGGAAAATTTTCTTTAATATATTGGTTTTCATCACAATGTCAATAAAAGAATTGGGACAGGTACAATACTTTTTCGAGAAAAGTATTGTACCTGTCCCAATTCTTTCTTTCCGCCGTCAAATAACACTTGACATTATGAACGAGTTTGGATAATATATTGTATGAATATCTGGCGTAGAGATCCAAAGAGTAATTATTCCATTGTACTTGGGCATCGGGGAGCCATGGGGACAGCCCCTGAAAATACTTTTGCCGGGTTTAAAGAGGCGTTGAAGTATAACACAGGGATGATCGAAGTGGATGTTCATCTTTCAAAAGATAAAAAACTGATCGTGATCCATAAAGAAGAAGTGAGTAATACCACAGATGGGGAAGGCATGGTGGGTGAACTGGATTCTAAATATATTAAATCTCTGGATGCAGGAATTAAATTTTCAAAAGGGTTTAAAAATGAAAGGGTCCCTTTTCTAGAGGAAGTTTTTGATTTTGTTAAGGATAAGGATGTTAAGCTGAATGTAGAAATAAAGAACGGCCCGATCGTTTATGAGGGGATCGAGGAAAAAGTATCATATCTTATAGATGAATACGGTTATTACGATAAGGTCATCGTATCATCTTTCGATCATTATGTTTTAAAAAGGATGAAGGAAGCCAATGAGCGTATCCATACAGGATTATTGTATGGCTGCAGTATAATCGACATTCAGGAATACGCATTAAAACTGGGGGTTGCAGCTGTTAATCCTCATTATTTCTGGGCTTCCGTCGGATTGATCGAAAAGATGCATGAAGCGGATATAGCAGTTATTACCTGGGTTATCAATGAACATTCAGAATTTGAAGAGTATTCAAAGCGGGGAGCAGATTTTATAGGGACTGATTATCCGGACAGAATGGATGGTTTTAAAAATAATTAGACTGTATTATTCAGGAGGGATATTATGGCACAAAGAGCCTTGATCATTATTGATCTTCAGAATGATTTTTGTACCGGAGGTGCTATGGCAGTTCCCGGCGGGGAACAGGTTGTTCCTATTATTAATGGCATAGCCTCCAGATTTAAAAGGGTGATCGCGACCCGGGATTGGCATCCTCCCAAGCATGTCTCTTTTGCAAGTACGTATAATAAAGAGCCGTACACTTCCCTTAAGATAGGAGACCGTCAGCAGGAGCTCTGGCCGAATCACTGCGTGATGGGAACAACAGGGGCGGCTTTTCATAAAGGGTTCAACTTAAAACCGGTAAATCTCATACTGCATAAAGGGAATCATCTTGAAATTGATTCTTATTCTGCGTTTATGGAAAATGACAAGAAAACGGATACCGGGCTTCAATATTACTTAAAGGGTCTTGATGTTGATCAGGTTTTTTTATGCGGTCTGGCAACGGATTATTGTGTATATCATAGTGCACTTGATGCCGTTAATATGGGTTTTGATACAACTGTGATACTGGATGCGACGAGGGGCGTCAATAAACCTGATGACAGTGTAAAAAATGCTGTAAGTGATATGAACAGTAAGGGGATCCATATCATCAAACATCAAGAAATATAATAATCACGGTTCCGATCAAATATATTATGAATCTTTATTCGAAAGACGTAAATCTTGCCATGCTGACAGATCTGTATGAACTTACCATGATGCAGGGGTATCATTATTATAAAAAGGACCTGGATGTTGTTTTTGATATGTTTTTCAGAAGACAGCCTTTTAATGGCGGGTATACGATCTTTGCCGGACTGGAGCCTCTGATAAAGGCTGTATTAAATTTTAAATTCACTGATGATGATCTTTCATATTTAAAGAGTTTAAAACTGTTCAAACCGGATTTTCTGCAGTTTTTAAAAAATTTTAAATTTACCGGGGATATTTATTCAGTTGAGGAAGGGGAGGTCATCTTTCCAAATGAAACCCTTATCAGGGTTCATGCTAATATTATGGAAGCCCAGCTTCTTGAAAGCCTCCTTTTAAATATTATCAATTTTCAGACGCTTATCGCAACAAAGACCTCGCGGGTAGTTGACGCCTCAAAAGGAAGGGGCATTATGGAGTTCGGACTCCGGCGGGCACAGGGAATAGACGGAGCCATATCTGCGACACGTGCAGGGATCATAGGGGGTATATCCTCTACTTCCAATGTACTGGCGGGAAAATTATTCGATTTTCCCGTAGCCGGTACCATGGCGCACAGTTGGATCATGTCATTTGAAAATGAGCTGGAAGCATTCCAGAAGTATGCAAAGCTTTATCCTGAAAGCACGGTCTTTCTGGTGGATACGTATAATTCACTGGATAAGGGGATTCCTGCTGCGATCAAAGTAATGCATAAGCTAAAAAAACAGGGGATAAAACAGTATGGGATCCGGCTGGATAGTGGGGATCTGGATTATCTGAGCAAACAGGCAAGAAAGAAGCTGGATAAGGCAGGCTTGAAAAATGCAAAAATAATTGTATCTAATGAATTGAATGAGGATATTATTGACCATTTGATAAAAAATAGGGCACCTATTGATCTGTTTGGTGTAGGAACCCGCCTGGTAACGGCTCATGGTGATCCTTCATTATCCGGGGTTTACAAGCTGGTAGCAAGAAAAGAGGGATCTCATTATATTCCCAGTATTAAAGTATCCAATAATCCTGAAAAAATGACTAATCCCGGTATTAAAAACGTTTTAAGAATATACAATGACGGCCTGATCATTGGGGATCTCATAGCTTTAGAATCTGAAAGAAAGAATCTTGAACAGTCAGCCCGAAAGAAGGATCCTCTTGTTTTATATCATCCGGAGTATGATCATAAATGTATCAAGATCACAGGATATAGTAAAGTTAAGTTTTTATTGAAAAACATTATTAAAAAGGGCGAATTGAATTATAAATTTCCTTCATTAAAAAAAATACATTTAACAGGCAAGAAAAACATGAAAGAACTGCATTATACGCATAAGCGCCTTCTGAATCCGCATATATATAAAGTAAGTGTTACAAAAAAATTAATGGACCTGAAAATGAGTCTGATGGAAAAATATGACTGAGCAGGAACTAATGGGGTCAGATCCCATTAGCCATTAGCTTTTTTATAATTTTTTCAGCAATTAAAATGCTGTCATTATTTATTTTACGTAATACTTCTGAACAGGAATGGGGGTGAGACCCCAAAAAATTAAAAAAATTATTGATAAACAAAATCACTGTAGTACATTATACTTTTAGAAAATTATAGGAGAATAAGGATGAAAAAAGAGAGGATAATCTGGGCCGGTGTGGTTATAATACTGATCTCCATTATTGTAATTAATTTCAGTATTCCGGGTACAAAAGCGACAGAGGATGATTCCAGGAAGTATCTGGACCTGTTTGGCCGTGTTTTTGACAGTTTGAAGAATTCATACATTGAAAAGAAAGAATCCAGGGAATTGATCGTTGGTGCGATCAATGGCATGATCAAGACTCTAAATGACCCTCATACCTCATTTTTAGAACCAAAAGAGAAGGAGAATCTGGAAATTGAAACCACCGGGGAGTACGGAGGATTGGGAATTGAGATCGGTATCAGGGATAATAAATTGACCGTTATCTCCCCTATAGAAGATACTCCTGCGGAAAAGGCGGGTATCAAATCAGGAGATAGAATTGTTAAAATTGAAGGCGAATCTGTGGTTGACCCGGACCTGGGTAAGATCGTAGAAAAGCTGAGAGGAAAACCTCAGACAAAAGTGACCGTCTCCATAGAAAGAGAAGGTATTGATGAATTGATCGATTTTACTATTATGCGGGAAGTAATAAAGATAAAGAGTGTAAAATCAGATCTTATTGATGATATAGCATATATCCGTTTGATCTCCTTCAGAAAGAATGCCTCTCTCGAGTTGAAGAGCATTTTATCCAGATATATCAACAAGAAGAAAATAAAAGGGATAATAATAGACTTAAGGAATAATCCAGGCGGTCTTCTGGATGTTGCTATTAGCATTTCAGATCTTTTTATTGATAAAGGACTGATCGTCTATACAAAACCAAGAGAAGATTCCTTGCCGTATTATTCAGCTTTGAATAAGAAGTTTTATTCTCAAGCAGCGGGCACGATCCCATCCAATATACCCATAGTACTGCTGGTGAATCATGGAAGTGCTTCTGCTTCGGAGATCCTCTCAGGAGCCATAAAAGACCACAAAAGAGGGATCCTTCTGGGAACAAAGACTTTTGGAAAGGGATCTGTACAGTCAGTTGTAAATTTAAATGACGGGTATGGCTTACGATATACGACTGCTTATTATTATACCCCTAATGGCACAAAGATACATAACATAGGGATCGACCCCGATATTGAACTGGATATACCAAATTTGAGCAAAGATGAGATAAAAGAGATCGCGAAACTGAAAGAAAAAGATCTGATACAAACATTTCTGAAAAAAAATAAAAATCCAGAAAAAAAGGAGATTGATAAATTTATCAGCGAGATCAAAGGAAATCAGGTGAATCTTGATGAGCGAATACTCAACAGGATCATTAAACAGGAAATATACCGAGACAAGAAGATGCCGTTATATGATCTTGACTGGGATATTCAGTTAAAGATGGCTCTGGATATTCTGAAATCCGAAATTTCGGGTATTCTTAATAGAAATTAAGACATGAACAGAATAAGTGTATTATTTTTTATATTGGTCGTTTTGACTCTAACCTGTCTTGACATACATGCTGATATGTATGCTGATTATGATTTTATTTTTGCTGTTGTAAAATACAGCGGGGGCGGGGACTGGTATAATGGAT
>JAHITG010000456.1 GCA_018817865.1 Spirochaetota bacterium | reverse complement strand
TTCTCCCTGTCAACATGTAAACTGGTCGTAAGCAGGACATCCGGGGAAAACGGCAGCTGTGATAACCGGTGAATAAAAGAGACGATCCCCTCCCGCAGCAGGGGCTCACCGCCGGTGAGGCGTATTTTCTTTATTCCGCATTTTACCAGCTCACTGATCATCCGGAAAAGAATGTCCAAAGGCAGTTGGGTCAAAGGAGGAAGACTCCTTTTTGAATTCCCGCAATAGATACAGTTCAGATCACATTGGTCTGTTAAAGAGACCCTTAAATAATCAATTAACAGATCATCTTTTTCTTTCATAATTGCATATTAAAAGTGAAAAAACTTACTTTATCCCCCTTGTTAAATTTTACTCTCTCCCTATCCGCAATAAACCATCCATCAGTACCGATAAGGCTGATAACATCCCCTGATGTATGGAACGGTTTAGGATGTACTTTAAAAACAGACTCATGAAAGATGATCCCGGCCGGAACAAAATGGATCCTTTCATCTTCCCTTTTATAGCTTTTGGTCAATATGCCTTTATACACCCTGTTGTTAATATCAGAAAATCCGCTTAACCTTCTTATTAAAGGTAATCCTATGGAATAGAACGAACTCAACATAGATAGAGGATTTCCGGGTAGTCCGAGAATATATTTTTTCCTTCTTTTATTTTGTCCTAAAAGGACCGGTTTACCCGGCCTCTGTGCCACTTTATGGAAGAGGAGATCATACCCTTCCCGAATAATTTCAGGGATATGATCATATTTCCCCATGCTGACAGCACCGGTGCTGATCAAAAGGTCACAGCTGTCAGTAAGTTCCCGGATCTTCTCCCTGATCGATCTTTTATTATCTCCTACGGTTAAAACACGTTTAAGATTGATATTGTGTTTCAAACAAAGTGTTTTCAGAATATGCTTATTAACATTCCGCCTCTGCATGCCTTTGGGTTTTACATCAATCTCCACCAGTTCATTCCCGGTGATCAGAAGGCTGACATCAGGCCGTTTAAAAACTTTCACTCTCTTCATGCCGGAAGAAAGAAGAGCAGGCAGATTAGCAGATACAATTCTATCTCCCCCGCACATGATAAGGCGGCCTTTTTTACAATCGCTTCCCTTTAAGGCGATATTCAGGGACGAAGGGACCATCCCCATTCTAAACTGTACTGTATTATTCTCCCCCTCTTTACTCTCCTCTATCGGAATTACGGCATTAAAGCCATCAGGAACTTTTGCTCCCGTCATGATCCTGAAAGCATAAAATCCTGATCCGAGAGCCTGCTTACGATTGGCTGGACCCGGCTCCGCTCCTGCCCTGATCTCACCAATTATCGTGTATACTCTTTTTCTATTATAGGAGGCCCTGTTAATAGCAAAGCCGTCCATAACAGCCCTGTTAAAAGGGGGTAGATCAATATCTATCCTGATATCAAGGGCAGCAATATCTCCTTCGGCCAGATCAATATCTTTCCATACAACACTTAACGGGCTTACCCTCTTTTTTATTATATTAATGGCTGTGTTCAGGGAAATCATTATGGATCTAAATAAAGTATTTCATTTAATTAGTCAATAAGAAAAAAGAATAAGAAAAAAGTGCCAGGTCTTAACTTTATCACTTTTTTATTTTTTTATATGCTATATTTAAATAAAATGATTGCATATTAGAACAATATAAATCAAATAGTTTACAAAAGATAAAGTTAAGACCTGGCACCTTATGAAATTTTTTCTTGCTTTTAAAAATATAAACAATATTTTATATCTAATTATATGAATACACTTCTTTTAAAAGGACAATCACTTGCGGGTTTGCTAATACTGCTCATAATATGCTTTCTTTTATCAGAAAAACGGAAATCGATCAAGATCCGCACCATTCTCTGGGGAATCGGCCTTCAGGTCTTGTTAGCGATAATCATTCTGAAAACAAGTATTGGTTTTATGATATTCCACGGCGCTGATAAGGTCTTTTCCACACTGATCAAATTCAGCGACAAAGGAGCCTCCTTTGTATTCGGCTCACTTGTCTCTGACAGGACCATTGGCGCCCTGATCGCCTTCAGGGTCCTTCCTATTATTATATATGTTTCCGCCCTTATGGGAGTCTTATACTATTTCAGGATCATTCAGTTTTTTGTCAAGATCATGGCCAGGATCATGTATTACAGCATGAAAATTTCCGGTGCAGAGTCATTTGGCAGTGCTCTTCTTATTTTTATGGGGATCGAAAGCAGTACCGCTATTAAAGAATATATCAAGAAGATGACCCGGTCCGAACTCTTCACCTACATCAGTGCATTCATGGCTACGATCGCCAGCTCTGTAATGCTGACCTATATCAGCTTTGGCGCTTCAGCCGGCCATCTGCTGGCAGCTTCCATTATGAGCGCTCCGGCTGCCATTGCCATCTCAAAGATCCTGATCCCGGAAACGGAAAAACCGGAAACAATGCAGAATGTTTCCCTGAAGATAAAAAAAACAGAAAGCAATATGATAGAAGCCGTGGCAAACGGAGCCTCTACAGGCGCTCATCTGGCTATTCAGGTAGGTGCTATGATCCTGGGTTTTGTAGGTATAATCTTTTTACTGGACGGACTGCTGGGATATGCAGGGCTCTCTTTAAATCAACTTTTTGGATATATCTTTTATCCGTTTGCCCTCATGATAGGTATCCCTGTCCAGGAAGCTCCGATCGTGGCCCGGCTTTTAGGAGTAAAAACAGTCTTTAATGAATTTTTGGCTTATCATCAATTACAATCACTTATACAGACACAAGCCCTTTCTGCCCGTTCCATAGCCATATCTACTTATGCTTTATGCGGATTTGCCAATTTCGGAAGTATCGGAATTCTAATCGGAGGTATCGGAAGTATTGCACCCGGAAAAAAAAGCATGGTCGCCTCATTAGGCATAAAAGCCCTCATAGCCGGGACATTTGCCAGTTTCCTGACAGCGATCATTGCAGGATTATTAATATAGCTGATATGAAAAAAGGTTCGTATTTAATCATTATACTTTCTTTCTGTCTCCTGTTCAGCTGTGCGACCGAAATGAAACAGAATAAGGACGGCACATCAGAAATGACAGATAGTTTTCAAGAAAATACTGCTGCAGGTTCTGATGATATATTACCGATAATGCTGAGTGATGCAAGTACCAATGAAATTTTCAAAACATTCGGCGGTAAAGGGAATGACGGCGGAAAATCGATCTTAAAAATAAATGAAAGGGAAATGATCATTGTGGGCAGTAAAAAGCAGAAGGGTATCTGGAGCGATGTCTGGATAATAAAGATCGAAACAAACGGCAATAAGATATGGGAGAAGGTCTTCGGAGGTGATCACATTGACTGGGGAGAGGACATCTCTTCATATGATCTGAAATCTTTCTATATAGCGGGGACAACATACTCCTACGGAGCGGGAAAAGGCGATATTTATCTTATGAAGATCGATAAAGACGGCAATAAACTTTGGGAAAAATATTTCGGAGGACTGGACTGGGAAGGATCTGAGCGATGCCTGGCTCTTTCGGACGGATGTGTCATTGCAGGATGGACCTCATCTCAGGGCGAAGGGAAACAGGAAATATACATCATGAAGACAGACCCCGAAGGCCGGCTGAAATGGGAGACTCTGGTAAAAGGCACAAAAATGGATGATTATGCTAATTCCATATGCAGTACTGAAGACGGTTTTCTTGTTGCCGGAGCTAAAAGCAGGGATGTGGATACAAAGAATATCTGGATCTTAAAGCTCAATACAAAAGGAAAGATCTTATGGGATAGGGTTTATGGCGAAAAATATCACTGTGAAGCCAAGGATATAATTCAAGATAACAGCGGTTTTCTGGTGATCGGTTCAAAGACCACACCGGCCAGGAATAAAGATATATGGATCTTTAAAATTGACAAACAGGGCACCATTCTCTGGGAAAAGGTTTACGGTTCCGACCAGGATGAAGAGCCGAACAAGATCATCAGGACAAAAAAAGGAAATTATATGATCTGCGGTTATACACAGAATATAAAAAGCAGAAAAAAAGATATTATTATCTTAAATATAAATGGAAAGGGTGAAAAGATCAGGGAGTTTCACTGGGACAGATCAAAAGCTGACGAAGCGGAAGATATTACGGCAATTGGTACGAATGAATACATTATAACGGGAGCAGTGGAAATGGATGATGAAGACAAAAAAGATCTGCTCTTTTTAAAGGTATTCTTAAAATAAATATTTTTATTATTTTTAATTTCATCCGATAAAGAAGAGGTGAAAATATGAAAAACATATTACTCAAAACTACGATTTTTTTACTGATACTGATGGTCTGTGGAGCCGTACAGGCACAAACGACCAATGAACTCATCAATCAGGAAGTAGAAAAATATTTCAAAAAATTAAAGGGGACAAGCTCTGAACAATTGATAAGAGCCGTTACCAGAGGCAATAAGGTGGTGCAATTGGCATCGATAAAAGCTCTGGGTGAGAGCAAATCAACAAAAGCCACCAATATACTCCTTTCCGTCATGTGCTATGTCTGGAACCCCGCGATCTATGAAAAACATTTTAATGAGGGAAAAAAAGTAGAAGGGCTTACGCTGATATTTGATGATGACATAAGAGCAGAAGCTGCTATGTCTCTGGCAAAGATCGATAACAAGAACATGGTTCCCTATATAGGCAATACGATCAATGCTGACCGGAACAGCAAGGTTCGACAGTACTGCGCAAAGGCTCTGGGAATGCTCCGATCGAGAATAGGGATCTCCTATCTGGAAAAGGCCATCAATTACGAATTGAACCTTGAGAAACCCAATATCGATAACCTGGTCGTACTGGAATGCGCCAGGGCGCTGGGCGATATCGGCCATAAAGACGGTTTTTTTGCATTGATCGAAGTAACCCAGAATAACAAATTAAAATACGAAACAAGGAAAGAAGCCTTAAAATCCTTGGAAAAAGTTAAATGGGAGTAATATTATGATATCATCAAAACCAAAAATAAGTAAGGAAGAAAAACAGAGAAGAAAACAACGAAGAAAACAGTATCTTATAGAAAGAAAATTTCAGATCCATTTTATTGCGGATTTTTTAAAGGTACTGGTCGCCTTTCTCCTTCTGGTCGGAGCGATCTTCATCATATTCTATTATTTCAAGTATGAACACGGCAATTCAGTATTCAACGAATACTTACTGGAAGTCAAAAAAGGGAAACAGATCAGGGTCATCTCCCCCTTTGAGATCATTTCGCCGATCATTGTCATATCGGTTATGATCACGGTTGTGTTTACTATTGTCTACGGGTTATTCTATTCCCATAAGATCGCAGGGCCTATTTACAGGTTTAAACGGTCTCTGGATACCATGACACAGGGGAGGCTGGATTTCCATGTAACATTACGGAAGAAGGATAAATTCAAGGAGATAGCGGGATTTCTCAATGACCTTATCACTACTCTTAATACTAAGATAAAAAACATCAAAGGCAATACGGACCTGCTGGGGCACGAGATATCAGCACTCCAGAATTTAACCGGAAAGCAGTCTGTCAATAAAACTCAGCTGAACCGCTCCCTGCAGGAGATCAAGAAGCTTACGACCAAGATCAAAGGAACTCTAAAAGACTTCAAGACAAAGTAATATAAAAGGGGTCAGACACCTTTAGCTTTGGCTAATGATGTCTGACCCTAAATCTCTCCAAAAAAAATTTAAAAAATTATTAAAGTTATACAAATACTAGCCGATAAATAAATTAGAGTTGGAAACATAAGGGTAAACAATATTTATCCCTCCCGTTGTTTATCCTTTCGAACTCATATAACGGAAAGGTTTGATCCCACCTTTCCGTTTTTTTTTGCTTTAATTAATTTATAAGGGTCTTATCCTTAGATCATCCACTCTTTAAGAATCTTCAAATTTATATAGAAATTATAAATCAAGGTACTATATTCAATTGTCTCTTATGACTGGGGACGGTGCGTGACTTTGTGACATTGCTGGTTTTTAAGACCGTCACAAAGTCACGCACCGTCCCCAAAGGAGCAGCTTAATGAAAAGAATACTCCTGGTTTTTCTATTGATCACTCTTATCTTGAACTGCGGCAATCCCAACAGTAAAACGATCAAGCTGAGCCTGATCCTGGGTGATAATTCCTCATGGTATGCCGGTGCAAAGAAATGGAAGGACCTGGTTGAAAAAAGGTCTGCCCACAAGATCAGAATTATCATCTATCCTCATGCACAGCTGGCTTCCAACAATCAGCGGACCGAACTTGAAATGGTACAATCCGGAGTGATCGATGCTTCACTCGAATCAACGATCCTGCTCTCCCTGATCGATCAGCGTTTCAGTGTTTTCAGCCTGCCTTTTTTGTTCAAGAATTATCGAGAAGCATTCAAAAAGGCAGATTCTGCGGCCGGAGATGCCCTTCTGGAAATTCTACCTGAAAACAATCTTATCGGCCTGGCCTGGGGAGTGAACGGATTCCGGCAGTTAACAAATTCAAAAGATAAAATAAATGACCTTTCACCATTAAAAGATCTAAAGGTCCGGGTCCCGGCCATATCAATGTACATTGATATTTTTAAAGAATATAAAGCAGACCCGTCATCCATGAATTTTGGAGAACTTTTTACTGCCCTCTCTCAAAAGACGATGGATGCACAGGAAAATCCCCTGCATGTCATCTTTTCAGCAAAATTATACGAAGTACAGAAACATCTTTTTATCTGGAATTATTCATATGATCCTATTATACTATGTATCAATAAAAAAAAGTGGGATTCCTTAAATAAAGAAGAACAGACACTGCTGAATAACGCGGCGAAAGAGGCTTTCACCTTCCAGCGGGAAATGGTCGTAAAGCAGGAAAAAGAACTTGAAAAAAAACTGGAAAAGAAAGGAATGATCATATCAAAGATCAATGATGCTACAGTACAAAAATTCAGGAAAGCATCCGACCCCATTTATAAAAAGTATAGAGAGATAATTACCGAAAAAATATTTGATCTCTTTATGGAATGACCATGCTGAAAAAGATCGAAGAATACTTTATTATTTTTATATTTGCCGTCATCATTCTACTGGTCTTTACCCAGGTGATCTCAAGATATATTCTGAAAGAATCATTATCCTCCTCAGAAGAGATCGTGAGGTATTTATTTGTATGGTTGACCTTTATCGGTATTGCTTTTGCTTTTCATAATTCCTCACATATCAAGATCACTGTCTTATCGGACAAGGTAAAATTTTTCAATTCCAGGCTCTATCAATTCATATACCTGATCATCGGGCTCATTTTTTTCATCACTCTCTTTATTTTCAGTATAAAAGTGACCATGCTCCAGCATAAGACAGGACAGAAGATCGTCTCCGGTGTACCGACCTGGTTTCTGGGGCTTTCCGTGGTATGCGGGTCCATACTGATCATTTTATATTATATAAAAAATTTTTTAAAAAATTATCCGGACAAATAATCGATCACTATTATGCAAACACTGATCACAGTTACATTATTCGGTTCCTTTTTTATACTGCTCTTCCTTGAAATGCCCATAGCGATATCACTGGGTGTTTCATCCCTTTTCACCGTCCTTCTTTTTAACCTGGCACCCCTTGAATTCATCCCCCAGGTTTTAGTCGGCACTAATGATTCCTTCACTCTTCTGGCGATCCCCTTCTATATTTTTGCCGGCTTGATCTTAAGCAGGACGGGAATAGCCAAACGGCTGGTCAACTTCTCCAATTTTTTCGTTGGAAGTGCACCCGGCGGACTTGGAATAGTGACCATTATTGCTGCCATCTTTCTGGCAGGTATCTCCGGATCAGGCCCTGCCGATGTAGTGGCCATAGGCCTCATAATGTATCCGGCCATGATCAAGGCAGGTTATAAAAAGGAGTTTACCGCATCATTGATCGCCACATCCGGCGGGATAGGGATCATCATTCCGCCGTCCATTGCCCTTATTATATACGGTGTTATCGCAGAAGCTTCGATCTCAAAGCTCTTTATCGCGGGTATTATCCCGGGGATCATGATCGGATTGTCCCTGATCATCGTTACTATTATGATCTCAAAAAAGGAAGGATACAGGCCAATAAGTGTAATTCCTAAAACCAGAAAGAACTTTATCAGACTCTTTAAAGATGCCATATGGGGTCTTCTGGCATTTGTTATTATTTTGGGAGGGATTTATAGTGGGATCTTTATTT
>JAHITG010000043.1 GCA_018817865.1 Spirochaetota bacterium | reverse complement strand
TCTTTAAATATAAAAGTAGCCTGCTTTCTAGGCTACTTTTATTCATTATCTCCCGTTTTAATGCATTTTTATTATTTTCTCGATGCTTCATTTTTAAACATAAATAATGTTGACAATACAGCTCCATTTATTATATTTATACACCATGAATGAAAAAGAGCTTGATCAACAGGTTATTAAAAAGATTGGTATTATATTCATCTCCACTTCAATTATTTCACTCTTTTTAGTGATATTCCTCTTTACCCGGTCTTTTATCGGAAGTTATTATCCGGTAAAGGTCAGGTTCAATTTTATTGCTGATCTTAAGAAAGGGGCCGAAGTAAAATTTATAGGAGGCCCGGAAGTAGGATATGTCCGTTCAATCGACAAGTATAACCAGAAAGTAGAGTTAACCCTCAATATCAGAAAAAGCTTCCTTATCAGGGAGAATGCGGAAATAAGCCTGTATACGCACGGCATGATGGGGGAAAGATATATTGAAATAAACCAGGCCCCTGAAGACGGTTCCTATATAGAACCCGGAACGATCCTGACCGGGAATGATGCCATGAGCATGGAGATCCTCCAGCTTAACTTAGCCCGATTAACAGAGCAGATGATCTATTCAAAGATCAAAGATGATAAACCTCCTAAAGATTTTGTCACTATCCTGAAAGATCTGGCCTTTAACCTCAAAGTATATTCCGGAAATATCAAAAATATCAGGCCGGAATCAAAAGCAAGCATATTGAATTTTCAAAAAAATACAGAAGAGATCATAATAAAAGTTAACGAAGCAAAACAATTCGCTAAGAATCTGCGAAAAGACCTTAAAACCGTCTCAAAAGATCAGATCAAGAGTTTTTTCTCCTTCCTCTATGAAATTGAAAGTGATGTTGTGAGCCTTAATGAATCCATTCCCGGTCTGCTGAAGACCGCTGAAACTTTAAAAATAGAAACAGGGCTTATCGCAAATGAAAAAAGCTTTTTGGGTAAGTTAATATTTGACAGTAAGGAATATGATAATATCCTTTCAACAATGGAAGACCTGGAGGATTATTCAGAAGAGATCGCAGATAATCCCCGGCAGTTTCTATTCAAATAACCTTCTGGACTTTACCGGATTTCAAACATTTCGTACAAACATTTATTCTTTTAATACTGCCTTTTATATTCACTTTTGCTTTCTGTATATTCGGCTGCCATACCCTTCTGGTCTTTAAATGAGAATGGCTCACATTATTTCCCGAAATGGGTCCTTTTCCGCAAATTACACACTTTGCCATCTTTTAACTCCTGAAATTAATAAGTTTCCTAATTCGGGTTATATAGTATAATATTTTAATGGATTGTCAACTAATTTATCAAAGTTTTTACCACAAAGACTCATAAAGTAAAAGAACCGGGACAGGTACAGTTCTTTGGAAAAGAACTGTACCTGTCCCGGTTCTTTCTCATAATAAACAAAATCACTTGATAAAGCATTATAATTTCTTATAATAGACAGATAACAAATGGAAAAATTCATAAAAAAGACCATACTTGAGACGGGAAAAATATTATTAAACAATTATCACAAAACACACAGGATAGAGTATAAAAATCCCCGTGACCTGGTAACGGAGATCGATAAAAAAGCGGAAAAATATATAAAAGGAGAGATCCATAAAAAATTCCCTGATCATCAGATCATAGCTGAAGAAAGCAGAATAACCAATATTAAGAATAAAGAAGATGTATGGTATATCGATCCCATTGACGGTACTACCAATTTCATCCACAAATATCCTTTATTTGGAATATGCATTGCTTATGAACACAAGGGAGAGCTGAATTCAAGTGCAGTCTATTTTCCGATCCTGAAAGAACTGTACCAGGCAGAGAAGAACAAGGGTGCTTATAAAAACAGAAAAAGGATCTCCGTATCCGGGCAGACAGAACTGATCCATACTCTTGCCGCTACGGGTTTTGCAGATATCAGAGCCGGGAAAAAGGATAATAACCTGAAATATATCAATGCGATACTTCCCCGGATACATGATATCCGAAGGAGCGGATCAGCAGCATATGACCTGTGCAGTGTCGCCGGCGGGTCCATAGATATCTTCTGGGAGATGGAGCTTAATTCCTGGGATATCATGGCTGGAAAACTTATCCTTGAAGAAGCAGGAGGGAAGCTTACTGATTTTTCAGGAAAGAAAAAATTTTTACAAAACCGCCGGCTCCTGGCTTCCAACGGAACATCCCTGCATAAACGATTTTTGAATTTTTTTCGATAAAATCAAAAGACCCCTCCTTACTTAATGGAAAAACCCATGATCGCAACATCATCATTTGCATGATACATCTCTGAAAACTTAATAATATCATTTTCAAGAGTTCCTAAAATACTGTTCATGGGCTTTTTCCGGTTTTTCTTTATAAAAGCAAGCAGATCTTTTAAACGAAACAGTTTTTTACTCTGAATATTCCTGATCCCTGTCAATCCATCCGTATAAAATAAAAATTTATCATTAGCTGAATAATTAATCACCCGCTTCTTATATACTTCAAGGGGGAACATTCCTAATACGGTAGAATTGGACTTTAATAAGCTGATCTTCTCTTTTTTTATGTGAAGAGCATGCGGATGACCGGCACTGATAAATTCCAGTGTTTTCTTCTTAAAATCAAATATGCCCGCAAATGCGGTGATAAAAATATTTTCTAACTGAAAAGAGATCAATTCATTGTTTATGCAATACAATAACTCCTCCAGCTTCTCTGAATACACTTCAAGATATTTTGAAAGCAGTATCTTCACGGTTGACATTACCAGTGCAGCAGGAACACCGTGACCGGAAATATCAGCAACAATAAAAAAACATTTGTCGGAAGATATTTTTTTCAGGTCATAGAGGTCTCCGCTTAACCGTTCAGTAGGATAATACCGGACCACGATCTCAACTCCATTAAACTCAGGACATATTGATGGAAGAAAGGAGTACTGGATCTTTTGAGCCATATCAAGCTCTTTCTGGATCCTATTATCTTTTTCCAGTAATGCCTTATAAAGATCTTTTATCCGCTGCATGGATATGATCCTGAGTTTTAACTGATCAAAATCAACCGGTTTGATCAGATAGTCATCAGCTCCTGTGGAGATGACGGAATGCTGAATATTAAATAACGAGAGGCCGGTGAGCATAATAACAGGCGTGTATCGGTGGATGGGATGAGCTTTTACCTTCTCAATAAACTGATATCCGTTCATTTCAGGCATAAGGATATCGCATAAGATGATGTCAGGATCCTCTTTTTCTATTATTTTCAGCCCGGTTTTTCCGTTATCCGCTTCAAAAACCTGATGGCCTTCTTTCTTTAAGTAATTGGTTATAACTTTTCTGAGTTCTTCTTCATCATCAACAACTAAGATCTTTGCCATAGAATTCCTCTATATTAGATCAATTAACCTTATTTTTAAAATAAAATCAAGTCTTAATTAGTATCGGTAATAAAAAGAAGAGAGCAATACCTGTATTTCCTGCTCCTGAAAAGTCCGGATGATATAGAAAACATGAAGGCTGAAAAAAACCGGAAGAAAATATGATTATTTACATAATGTCTTCTTTATTACAGTCTTTTCCATTTATCTCCAATTCCTGATACAGCTTCATATCCCTTTGCCATATAAAGCGCATCAAGAATGGCACATCGGACCATGGCTTCACACACCGGATAAATTCTGGGACAGATGGAAGGATCCCTCCTGGTGATCGGTTCAAGTACAACATCTTTCTCCTTCTTCATGTCCACCGTCTCCTGCGGAATGGAGATAGTAGGAGTAGGCTTTATCGCAACCCGGATCCTGATCTCTTCCCCGTTAGAAATACCGCCAAGGATCCCGCCGGCATTATTTGTTTTAAACCGTACCCTGCCTGTTCTTTTATCAATATATGCCGGATCATTACATTCTTTTCCGGTCATTTTACCCACTTCGAATCCCGCACCGATCTCGATCCCTT
>JAHITG010000455.1 GCA_018817865.1 Spirochaetota bacterium | reverse complement strand
CGGGTTACCGAGAGTAGAGGAATTATTTGAGGCAAGAAGACCAAAAGATTGTGCCGTTGTCAGTGAAATTGACGGTGTATTAGAGTTCGCCGGTATCATTAAAGGGAAAAGGATCATCAAGATCATTGCTGATAGTGGCGATGAAAGAAAGTATTTTGTTCCTATTGGATCTCATTTGAATTTCCATGAAGGTGATCTGGTCAGAGCCGGTGATGCATTGAATGACGGGCCGATCGATCCTGAAGATATTCTCAAGATCAAGGGTGACCAGGAGTTACAGGAATATCTTCTGAATGAAGTACAGAATGTCTATAAATTACAGAATGTTGAGATAAATGATAAACATATTTCCGTTATTATTCGTCAGATGATGAGAAGAGTTGAAATAACGGATTCGGGAGATACAAAATTTATCGTAGGAAATACGATAGATAAATTCGTATTTAGAGAAGAGAATGAAAGAGTACTAAAGGAAGGTGGAAAACCTGCAATGGGCCGGCCGACTCTGCTCGGTATCACGAAAGCATCTCTTAATACAAATAGTTTTATTTCTGCTGCTTCTTTCCAGGAAACAACCAGGGTTTTAACCGATGCAGCTGTAAAAGGAAAAACAGATAACCTTTTAGGATTAAAAGAGAATGTCATTATCGGGCATCTTATTCCTGCAGGCACAGGGTTGAATATTTATAATGAATTAGAAGTAGATGTCAAATCACCAAATATGAAAAAAGCAGAAGAGGCCCTGTCAATTGATAATATCGGTGTAGAGAAGTTTTCTGAGGAAGAGGGACCCGAGGAAAAGAAAGTACAAAAGAAAGAAAATAAATCAAAAAAAAAGAAAAAAGTAACGAAAGCAAAAGCACCGGTAAAAAAAGCAAAAAAACCGGTAAAGGCAAAAAAAGAGAAAAAGAGCGCAACAGCCAAAAAGGAGAAAAAAACAAAAGCCAAGTAGCTCGAAGTTTCAGTCATTGCATTTAGTTTTATTCTAAATACAGGAGGGGATAAGCTTTAAGGTTTGTCTTTAAATCGAATTAATGCAATAAGGTAGATCTATAAATAATTATTGATCTTTGAAATTATTAAGGGTGCATAATGATATGCGTTGAATCTGAAAAGAAGTCGGATTTGATAAAATTTTATCAGTAAATTCAATGATCAAACAGGAATTTTATCAAAATAGGTTTCTTTTTTTTTATTTAAAGAGGTTTTTTCATTTTTTACTTGACGTTGTAAAATAAAAGATTATATTTTCAAAACTTTGATTAAAGGTTGGTTATAGAATATGGTAACAATTAGTCAGCTGATCCGGAAAGGCCGGAAGCAGCAGAAAAACAAAAGTAAATCACCTGCGCTTATGGGCACACCTCAAAAAAGAGGAGTATGCACACGAGTTATGACATTTACTCCCAAAAAACCGAATTCCGCTCTGAGAAAAGTAGCAAGGGTGAGGTTAACAAATAGTATTGAGGTGACAGCATATATACCCGGTATCGGCCACAGCTTGCAGGAGCACTCTGTTGTTCTGATAAGAGGAGGCAGGGTAAAGGATCTTCCGGGTGTGCGTTATCATATCATCAGAGGTGCTTTAGATGCCTTAGGTGTGAGTGACCGTAAAAAAGGCCGTTCAAAGTATGGTACTAAAAAACCTAAAGCATAACAGGTTGGATTTAACTGCCTGAAGAGGCATTGTAATTATAAAACAAATGTCACAGGTTGAAGCCTGTGTGAAGGAATTATTCATAATACAACATCTTTTTATATTGTGAGATGAAGTTGCTGGAATACGGGAGACATCCTGTTTCAGCTTTATTAATATATGAAGTTGATGTTATAAGAATGATTTTTCGATTAATTTTATTCATTTGATCTTATAACAGAATAAGCTAAGGGTATTCTTATGCTTTAAGCTATAAATGGTCATTATATGAGGTTTTAATATGTCAAGAAAAAAAAGAGCATCAAAAAGAGAGATCAAGGCTGATCTTAAGTATAATAGTCTGCTTGTTACAAGATTTATTAATAAGATCATGTATGACGGGAAAAGAAGTGTTGCTGAGAAAATTGTATATAATGTACTTGATCTTTTACAGGAAAAGACCAATAAAAGTCCTTTAGAGATTTTTGAAGCAGCATTAAATAATATTAAGCCTGAGATAGAAGTTAAATCGAGACGTATCGGGGGAGCAACATATCAGATCCCGATAGAAGTGCCAAGGCACAGGCAGATATCATTAGCGCTGAACTGGATAATCGGATTTGCCAGATCAAGGAAGGCCAAGCCGATGCATGAAAAATTGGCTGCGGAGGTCCTTGATGCCTATAACAATACAGGATCAGCAATTAAAAAGAAGGAAGATACCCATAAGATGGCAGATGCGAACAGAGCATTTGCTCATTTTAGATGGTAGGAGGTTTAGATCAAATTCCATGGGAAGAACTATTCCTATTGAAAAACAGAGAAATATCGGAATTGTTGCACATATTGATGCCGGAAAGACTACGATAACGGAGAGAATTCTCTATTATTCCGGAAAAACATACAAGATCGGTGAGGTGCATGATGGTGCAGCAGAGATGGACTGGATGGAGCAGGAAAAGGAGAGAGGTATTACTATTACCGCAGCCGCTACGGAATGTATCTGGAAAGATTATACCATCAATATTATTGATACTCCGGGGCATGTTGACTTTACCGTAGAAGTGGAGCGGTCCCTCCGTGTGCTTGACAGTGCAATAGGTGTTTTCAGTGCAGTGGAAGGAGTAGAACCCCAATCAGAAACGGTATGGCACCAGGCCAATAGATACGGTATTCCCAAGATCGCTTTTATTAATAAAATGGATCGGGTCGGTTCTGATTTTTTCAGAGTAGTAAACATGATCAGGGAAAGATTGTCGGACAAGGTGCTTCCTTTACAGCTTCCCATCGGTGAAGAAGAGAATTTCAAGGGAATCGTTGACCTGGTGGGATTAAAAGCATTTGAATGGGAAGAAGAGGACTATGGTGTAAAGATCAATGAGGTACCTATACCTGAAGAGATGAAGGGACTGGTCAGTACTAACAGGGAAAAGATGATGGAAGCGCTGGCTGAGGAAGATGACAGTCTTCTTGAAAAGTATTTGGATGGAAAAGAAATAAAAACTGATGAATTAAAGAGTGTCATTCGAAAAGCAGTAATAGATAATATTATCGTTCCCGTGATCTGCGGTACGGCCCTCAAGAACAAAGGTGTTCAGTACCTTATGGACTGTATTGTGGACTATCTCCCGTCACCCCTGGATGTTCCGCCGATCAAAGGAATACACCCGCGGTCAAACGAGGAGCTTATCAGGGAGCCAAAGGATGATAAACCGCTGGCAGCCCTGGCATTTAAGATCATGACAGATCCTTATGTGGGTAAGTTGACCTATTTCAGGATATATTCCGGCTCTTTATCAGCAGGGTCAATGGTTTATAATGCATCCAAGGATAAGATGGAGAGAGTGAACCGGATCCTGAAGATGCATGCCAATAAAAGGGTTGATGTAAAAGAGCTGTTTGCAGGTGATATTGCTGCAGCTGTAGGTTTAAAAGTTACCCAGACAGGAGATTCTCTCTGTGATAAAAACCATCCGGTGCTTTTAGAGTCGATGGACTTTCCTGAGCCGGTTATTTCCATTGCCATAGAGCCAAAGACGCAGGCAGATCAGGAAAAACTGGGATTGGCATTACATAAACTTACTGAGGAGGACCCCACTTTTCAGGTAAGCACAAACGAGGAGACAGGCCAGACCATCATCAGCGGAATGGGTGAACTGCACCTGGAGATCATAGTAGACCGTCTCTTAAGAGAGTTTTCCGTTAAGGCGAATGTTGGTAAGATCCAGGTCGCTTACAGGGAAACAATTGAGAACAGTTACAGGGGAGAAGGGAAGTACATTAAGCAGTCAGGCGGTAGAGGCCAGTATGGTCATGTTATATTAAATGTTGAACCTTCCCGTGATAATCATTATGAATTTATAAATAAGATCGTTGGGGGAGCCGTTCCCCGTGAATATATTTCTTCCATTGAAAAAGGGATCAAGCAGGGATTGAAGAACGGGCCCATCGGCGGTTATCCTTTGATCAATATAAAAATAACTGCTGTAGATGGTTCATATCATGCTGTTGATTCTTCGGATATTGCTTTTCAGATCGCCGGATCAATGGCTATTCAGGATGCTGTAAGACAGGCTCAACCTGTTCTCCTGGAACCTGTGATGTCCCTGGAAGTCGTAACACCTGAAAAGAATATGGGTGATATCATTGGAGATCTGAATTCAAAAAGAAGTAAAATATTGGGTATGGATCAGGGTCATGGAGAAATGAGGATCGTAAGAGCTCATACTCCGTTGGCTGAAATGTTTGGATATGCTACCGGCCTTCGTTCATTAACGCAAGGAAGGGCGACTTATTCTATGCAGTTTTCGCATTATGACCCGGTCCCCCAAAATTTAATAGAAAAAATAATTGGTAAAGTTGCCTAAAATTATTAAAGGAGGATTTTTTTATGGCTAAAGCAAAATTTGAAAGAACGAAACCACATTTAAATGTTGGAACTATCGGTCATGTTGATCATGGTAAGACAACATTAACAGCAGCTATTACAAAATACCTGTCGAAAAAAGGCATGGCAACGTTTGTTCCTTTTGATCAGATCGATAAAGCTCCTGAAGAGAAAGCAAGGGGTATTACGATCGCAACAGCTCATGTTGAGTATCAGACGGAAAAAAGACATTATGCCCATATTGACTGTCCCGGTCATGCTGACTACATCAAGAACATGATCACAGGTGCAGCTCAGATGGACGGGGCTATTCTTGTTGTTGCTGCTACTGACGGATCAATGCCTCAGACAAGAGAGCACATCCTTCTGGCGAGACAGGTTGGTGTACCATACATCATTGTCTTCATCAACAAGGTTGATGCTGTGGATGATCCTGAACTGGTAGAGATCGTTGAAATGGAAGTCAGGGACCTTTTAAACCAGTATGAGTTCCCCGGAGATGATCTTCCTATTATTAAAGGAAGTGCTTTAAAAGCTTTGGAGAGTGATGATCCGGATGACGAATGGAATAAAAAGATCCAGGAACTTCTTGATGCATGTGATGAGAAGATCCCTGAGCCGAAAAGAGAGGTTGATAAACCTTTTATGATGGCTGTAGAGGATGTTTTCAGTATTACAGGACGAGGTACCGTAGCTACCGGAAAAATTGACAGAGGTAAGATCAAAGTCGGTGATAATATAGAGCTGGTCGGTATTGCTAAAGAGATAAAGAAATCCGTTGCAACCGGTGTTGAGATGTTCAAGAAAGAGATGGACGAAGCTATTGCCGGAGATAATGTCGGCCTCCTTCTCAGAGGTATTGAAAAAGAAGATGTGGAGAGGGGTATGGTTATTGCCAAACCGGGATCCATTACACCGCATACCAGATTTACCGGAAAGATATACGTCCTAAAGAAAGAGGAAGGCGGAAGACATACACCGTTCTTCAACGGTTATCGTCCTCAGTTCTATTTCAGGACTACCGACGTGACAGGATCGATCAAGATGCCGGAAGGTGTTGAGATGATCATGCCTGGCGACAATGTTGACCTTGAAGGAGAATTGATCTGCCCGATCGCTATGGAAGAAGGATTACGTTTTGCGATCCGTGAAGGCGGTAGAACTGTAGCATCAGGAGTTATTGCTAAAATTCTTGAGTAAAGACGCAAGGGTTTAAAAGGAGATAGTGATTTAAATGTCAGTAGAAATCAAAAACAGAATAAGAGTGAAACTTAAAGCTTATGATCACAGGTTAATAGACAAATCAACAAAGGAGATCGTTGAGACAGCCAAAAGGACAGGTGCTGGGGTTTCGGGACCTGTCCCTTTACCGATCAAGATCAACCGGTATACGGTCCTGCGGTCTCCTCATGTGAATAAAAAATCCCGGGAACAGTTCGAGATCAGAACACATAAAAGACTGATCGATATATTAAAACCTACGGCGGATACCATTGATTCTTTAATGAAACTGGAGCTGCCGGCGGGTGTTTATGTTGAGATCGAGCAGTAAGGAATGAAACATGGATAAAGATAAAAAAGATAAGAAAGAAAAAGAGAAGCCCGAGAGAAAGGCCGAACAAAAAAAAGCAGATGTGACTGAAAAAAAAGAAGACCTTAAAGATCAAAAGCAGGAAGAGAATAAAAAAATCGAGCCTGCCAAAGATGATAAAACTGTAAAGGATGAGGTAAAGCAGGAAACGAAAAAGGAAGCTAAGGATGAAGTAAACGATAAGGCTTCTGTTCCTTCCCGGGAGACTCAGGAAGGACCTGATTCCGGACCTCAGATAAAGCTTGGCCTTTATGGCGAAAAGATCGGTATGACCCAGGTCTTTGATGAAGAGGGCAATTTATCACCGGCAACCGTTATCAAGACATATCCCGGAATTGTCATTCAAATAAAATCAAAGGAAAAGGACGGGTATAATGCTGTTCGTCTGGCTTTTAAGGAAGTCAAGAAGGACAAGCTCAATAAACCTGAAGCGGGATTGTTTTTGATAAACAAATTAAAACCGCATAAGTTTATCAGGGAGTTCAGAACAGAAGCAGTAAATGATCTTAAGGTAGGAGATGTTCTTTCTGTACAGCAGTTTAAACAGGGTGATTTTATCGATATTCAAGGCGTTTCAAAAGGAAAGGGATTTCAGGGTGTTGTTAAGATCTTTAATTTTCAGGGTGGCCCAAAAACTCGAGGACAATCTGACAGATGGAGAGCTGCCGGTAGTATCGGAGCCGGTACTGACCCGGGCCGTGTATGGAAAGGACATCCCATGCCGCGCCGTCAGGGACATGATACAAAGACGATTCAGCACTTGAAGATCATAAGTATAAATGCTGACAAGAATTATCTTTTTGTTAAAGGGGCTGTTCCGGGACCTCGAAGCAGTCTGGTCAGGATCAGGCCGTCTATCAAGAAGGAACTTATCAGGAAAAAGAAATGATATTCTTAACAGCATTAAACAAGAGAGTTAAGAAAGAAGGATTTAAAAAATGAAAAAAGATATATTAGGTTTCCAGAAACAGAAAGTAGGCGAAGTGGAACTTGTAAAAGCATTAACAGATGAAGGCATTCAGATGGGCAGTATTTACTATAAACTTGTTAATGAAAATGCAAATATACATATAGGAACGGCCTTCAAGAAGAACAGGGCACTGGTCAGCGGTGGCGGGAAAAAACCATGGAAGCAGAAACATATGGGGCGTGCCCGTTCCGGTTCAAATACTTCACCTGTATGGGTTGGCGGCGGAAGGACTTTTGGGAACCAGAGAAAAAATTATAAGTTTCAGCTGCCTTCTAATTTGAAAAAGATATCAGTTATTTCTCTTTTTAATATTAAGTTCAGGCAGGATATGATAACAGTTATTGATAATATAAAATTGGATACACCCCGTGTAAAAGAGTTTAAGGACCTTTTTAAAAATCTGGCTGATCTTAAAGACAGATTTATTGTTGTTGTCTTAGATAAGGATGACAATCTGAAGAAGGCCTCAGGAAATATAAAAAATGTCGGAGTCTATTCTATAAAAAGAATAATTATAAGAAAATTTTTAAATAATAACCGGATATTTATTACAAAAGATGCGATAGAGTATTTAAATAAATTAAAAGTAAAGATAAATATATCGAAAGAAAAAAAGAAACCATCAAAAAAGGAAGCCCCTAAAAAAGGTGCATCCGTAAAGTCATAATTTAAGGATATAATATAATGGAAAAGGAATTTGATAAAATAATATTACGGCCGGTAGTTTCTGAAAAATGTACCTTTTTACAGAATAGCGCCGATGTTTACTGCTTTGAAGTACATCCCGATGCAACTAAACATGACATTAAAAATGCACTTCAGAAAATGTATAGTATTCATATTGTTCATATTAATATGGTTAATATTAACGGTAAGGTCAAGAAAAGGAGATTCATTGAAGGCAAGAAAAAAGACTGGAAGAAGGCTTATGTTAAATTGAAGAAAGGAGAAAAATTGCCAATTTTTGAAGGTGTATAATTATGGGAATAAAAACATTTAAACCACTTACCCCTACACAGCGGTATAAGTCTGTATCTGATTTTGCTGAGTTAACAACAGATAAACCCTATAAACCTTTAACAAAGGGTTTGAAGAAAAATGCGGGTAGAAATTCTAAAGGCAGGATCACTGTCAGACATAGAGGTGGCGGACATAAGAGGTTGTACAGAATAATTGATTTTAAGCGTGATAAAAGGGATATTCAGGCAAGAGTTTTAACTGTCGAATATGATCCTAATCGCAGTTGTTATATTTCACTTGTAGTTTATAAAGATGGAGAGAAAAGGTATATTTTAGCTCCTCACGGAATAAAGGTAGGAGATAAGCTCAAGGCCGGTGAGAAAGCTGCCATTAAAAAAGGGAATGCTCTTCCCTTATGG
>JAHITG010000454.1 GCA_018817865.1 Spirochaetota bacterium | reverse complement strand
TTTAAGAAATATAATAATATTGATGGTGACAAAAAAGGGCAAATTGTAGAAAAATTTACTGCCCACTTAAATAAAATGAAAGTATTGTCAGCAAAAAAAGTAAATGAACAGCTTAAGGCTATTGATAATTATACATTAGAATTAGAGCGATTAGAGTATGAATATAGCTTAAATATAAGTAATTTTATTAAGTCGGTGCAAAATGAAAAAAATTTGGTTTGGCATTATAACTATGATAAAACAAAAAAAATAAGTGGGAAAATAGAACGTAATGGCTTAGTTTTTTCTTTCAGTTTTGGTACTAACGGATATATTAAACAAAATATAAAAATACATTATGCGATAAATGAAAACCTTGACACTTTTAAAAAATTATCTGATAACAAATATCAATCTAAATAGTTAATCAATTAAATAAATTTATGCAAAATTATTCACAAACTTGGCAATCTATCCGCCAGCAAAAAAAAGATAAATTATATTTTAAAATCGCTTGTATTATGTTTATTATCTGTCTTATTGTATCAAGTCTTTAAATATAGTAATCCTTTCACTTCAAACAAGCTCGCCCTAAAGGGCGGGTTTTTTTGTTATTGGTATTGTTTTATATATTATTATTTAATCTCTTTGTATTATTTAACAATTAAATATGTTTTACATTGCATAAAAATTTTTTACCTTTTTGTCTTTTTTTTAGAGTCGGATGATGTCCTTTAAAATGCGATATTACACATGATGGGGTAAGGGGTTAAGATAAAAATGCGATATTACACATGATGGGGTAAAGGGTTGAGATAAAAAATAGGGAGGGATACACATGATGGGGTAAAGGGTTGAGTTAGTATAGTATATAGGTTATAATTAAGTTCATGAAAACATATCGTATAATAACGAGTTGTGCGACATATTTTTCAATATTTTTTCTCAAATAGAAATTTTGTTGAAGAATTTAAAAAAGGAATGGAATTTTTATTTTTTATTATTAAAGAGGGGGATAAGCGGATATTTTTTGCTTCATACTTCCGCAAAAAATGAATTTGATTTCATAGATGGAAAATAAAGCGAAATACTTTATACTAAATACAAACTTTTACTTTTAAGGATATAAAACTATGGCAAAAGAACAAAACGGAAATTTTGAAGCACAGCTTTTCAAAGCGGCTGATAAACTTCGCAAAAATATCGATGCAGCAGAATACAAAAATGTAGCCTTGGGGCTGATTTTTCTCAAATACATTTCTGAGAGTTTTCAGGAACTTTATGATAAACTCGCTCAAGATGAGTTTTCTGATCCAGAAGATAGAGACGAATACAAAGCAGAAAATATTTTTTTCGTACCAGAACAAGCAAGATGGAAAAACTTGCAAGCCAAAGCAAAACTTCCAACTATTGGACAAGAACTTGATGATGCGATGGAGTCTATCGAAAAAGAAAATCGAGAACTTCGCAATGTCCTTCCAAAAGTATTTGGAAAGCCAAATCTAGACAAAACTTCACTTGGTCAGTTAATTGATTTGATAAGTAATACAGAACTCAAAGCAACAAGTGAAAATTCCAAAGATCTTTTTGGTCGTGTGTATGAATATTTTCTTGGTGAATTTGCCAATGCCGAAGGGAAAAAAGGAGGGCAATTCTACACCCCCAAATCTATCGTAAAACTGATGGTAGAGATGATCGAGCCATACAAGGGTCGTGTTTATGATCCTGCTTGTGGTAGTGGTGGTATGTTTGTGATGAGTGAAAAGTTTGTGTCAGAATATCAAGGAAATATCAAAGACATCACGATTTATGGGCAAGAATCCAATCAAACCACTTGGAAATTATCCAAAATGAATCTCGCAATCCGTAATATCAACTCGCAATTTGTTGCTTGGAATACCGAAGGAAGTTTTCTCAAAGATGCACACCCTGATCTTAAAGCTGACTATATCCTCGCCAATCCTCCGTTCAATCAATCCGACTGGGGACAAGATATTTTACAAGATGATGCCAGATGGAAATATGGAGTACCACCAAACGTAAATGCAAACTTTGCTTGGATGCAACATATGCTCTATCACCTAGCAACCAATGGAGTGATGGCAACCGTTTTGACAAATGGGAGTCTCAGTTCCAATATTTCTGGTGAAGGAGAAATTAGAAAAAATTTGATAGAAAATGACTTGGTAGAATGTATCGTCGCATTACCAAAACAACTTTTTTATAATACAGGAATCCCTGCTTGTATTTGGTTTCTCAGAAGAGAAAGACAATCAAGAAAAAATGAAATTCTTTTTATTGATGCCTCAGAAATGGGATTTCTCAAAGATCGTGTGCATAGAGAATTTACTGATGAAGATATGGATAAAATCAGTGAAACTTATCA
>JAHITG010000453.1 GCA_018817865.1 Spirochaetota bacterium | reverse complement strand
TTCAGTATCTTCAAGCCCTTTGCTAAGGTACTTTCACAATTATTCCAGTCTCCCATCTTATAATACGCGGTTCCGATCTTACGGAAGATCCTTGCTTTTTCCAGTATATCTTTTTTCAAGGGAAGGATCTCATTTGAAATCTTGATCGCCTCCTCATTATTACCTACCGTTAAATAGACATCAGCCAATCCTTCCTTTGCCTGGAGCCATTCCAGAGTTGACTTCCTGCCCGTCTCTTCTAAAGCTGTGATCGTTTTAGTATAGTATCGAATGGCTTCATCATTGGCATAATTCTCTTTTGCCTTTTCCGCGGCCGGAAAGAGGTACTCCAGTGCTTTTTCCTTGTTTTCTGCTTCAGAATAATGAAAAGCCAGGTCAAAGATCACCTGATCAAGATTATCTTTATTATTTTCTTCTATTACTTTTGCAATATCTAAATGTATCTTCTTACTCTCCTTTTTACCGATCTTCTCCAGGAATGCTTCCCGGATCCGATCATGGACAAAGATCACTTTTCCTTTATCTTTACTCTTTTCGATCAGCTGTACCATCATCAGCTCATCGATCAGACGGATGATCTCCTCCTCTTCAAACTCAAGAAGAGTGTACAACAGATCGACCTTAAACTCCCGCCCGATGATCGAGCTCACACAGAGCAGCTTATTCTGATCTGCTGTCAAATCATCGATCCTCTTGATCACCAGATCAATGATATTGTTGGAGATCCTGATAGCATTGATCTTCTCCCAGTCTTCCTGCCAGTATCCATCCTTCCATGTAAGGGCCTTCTCTTCTACCAGCTCCCTCAGGATCGTAATTGCAAAGAACGGATTACCGCCTGATTTCTCTAAAATAAAACCGGTAAGCTTTTCTGCTTTTTCAGCCTGCTCGCCCAGCACCCCGGCCACCATCCTGTTCAGCCTTTCATGATTGAGCTTGGTTAACCTGATATCCGAAATAGAACTCTTTTTTTCTTCTGCCTTTTTCCTGATCTTCTGCAGACTGTGATCCTTACCGACTTCGTCATCACGATAAGTCCCAATAATAAATGTATTTGTATTACTGATCTTGAACGTGAGCTCATTAAGCAGTCCCAGACTTCCTTCATCAGCCCACTGAAGATCGTCAAGGAACAGGACACTGAGCTTTCCTTTTTCCGTTAAATGACAGAAAAAATCCGACGCCACCATCTGGAACCTCTGGTTCTCCCTTTCTGAGTCCAGAGTGACAAGCGGAGGAACATCCCCCAGTATCTCTTTCATGTGAGGATTAAGTTTTATGATGATCTCTCCCAGGTCTCCCACAACTTCCTTCAATCGTTCGACCTCTTTCTTCCTGTCATTATCCTTCATCTTCTCCAGTTTTTGAATATATTCGTTGATGCTGTCTCTGAACGGCTGATATGGGATCTTATTCTCCTGATTCAGACACCGTCCCTGGATAAAGAGGCCTCCTCCTTCATATCCCTGCTCGTATAAATATTCCTTCATCTCCCCTACCAGACGGCTCTTACCAACTCCCGGCTCCCCTCCGATCAGACAGATGTTCCCTTGTGACTCTTTTGCCTTCTGGAATGAACTTTTTAATATTTCTACCTCTTCTTCACGCCCCACCAGCCTGGTTTGATAGGTCAACTTGGTCTTCTGATCTTTTTCAGCAATGATAAAATCTTTCTTTCCTTTTAATAACATCTTCAGATCATGTAAAAGGCCGACTGCACTCTGATACCGTAACTCAGGCTCTTTATTAAGAAGTTTGATGACGATCTCCTCCAGGATTTTGGGAACTTGGCGGTTGACTTCACGCAGTCTCCTTGGTTCTACAGCAACCTGTTCATGCAAAAGCTTATTCACTTCCGTTGATTTAAACGGCAGTTCTTTTGCGAGGAGCTGATAAAAGACCACCCCTAATGAATAAAAATCACTTCGTTCATCGATCTGTTTGTTCACAATGCCTGTAGCTTCAGGTGACATGTACCCGAAAGTACCCACGATCTGGGTCACTTCCTTTATCCTGGAAAGTTCCATTATATGCGCAATACCGAAATCAAGAAGTGTAACGGCATATTTATCCCCTTTTTTAACAACCACGATATTCCCGGGTTTAAGGTCTCGGTGAATGATCCTTCGTTTATGCACATAATCCAAAGCCTCAACAACCTGAGCAATGATCTGTACTGTTTCACCAAATGTGAACATCTTTCCCTGCTGTAATAATTCTGCAAGGCTCTTCCCTTTCAGCAGTTCTTCTGCGAGATAGGGAGTATTATTATATTCTCCGGCTTCATACAGCTTAATAACATTTGGATGGTCCAGCTTGCTGACCGCTTCCGCTTCCCTCTTAAAACGGATGACATCCTCTACATACGATGAAGTAACACCCTGCTTGAGGAACTTTAATGCGACATCTTTTTTATGCTTAAGATCCTCTGCCCTGTAAACAACACTCATTCCCCCTTCACCGATCATTTCCCCTATTTTATAATTATTATTGATCACTTCATTCTTTTTTAATTTTAAAACCATTTATGTACCTCTTTTGTTCTTTTATTTTTTCTTCATGGCAATGATCGTTATATCATCCGCCTGGGTCTTATTACCCCGGAAACTGTCTACTTCTGAAACAATACTTTTATTAATATCTCCCGGTTCTTTTCCGACATTAACTTCTAAGAGCTTCTTTACTCTGTTTAAACCGAACTGTTCTCTTTTATCATTCATAGATTCATAGATCCCGTCTGTTTGAAGGAGGATCACATCCCCTTTACCCAGTTTACATTTTGCCGTCTCATATTTTGCATCCTCAAATATCCCTATGGGCACTCCTTTCCCGCCTTCCAGTTCCTCGATCTTCTCTTCTTTCTTATTATATAGAATTAAATTATTATGTCCAGCATTGGTATATTCAAAAACACCTTTGGATGCATCATATATCAGGAATATGCCTGTGGCATACTTTTCTGCCTTTAACCTCTTCAGTAACCTCTGACTTAAAATATCCATCAGCTCGGCAGTATCTTTAACCTTCT
>JAHITG010000452.1 GCA_018817865.1 Spirochaetota bacterium | reverse complement strand
AAGATAAAGCAGTCGCTCTTGTCAAACCTTGCTCCTGAAGGAAACGGATTGAAAAATTATCAAAAGCTATCCGTAAGGCTGAAAGAGATAGAGAAGATTGTTCCGGGTCTGGCAGGATTTTCTGAAGATAACAATATGATCCTGAGATTTTTCGGAATTCCAGCCTGTATATTAGGAGAATATGCAGAACTTTCCAATGACTTCTTCTGGGACTCCCGGCTCAATATTGAACAGGGCAGAGATAAAAAAAGGATCTTTATTAAAGAAGAGCCGGTGTTTTCTCCTGACCGCAGCCGAATAAAAACAGAAAAATGTTGTAATTGCATATATAAAGATATATGCGGAGGAATATTTCAGGAATATTACCGGCTTTTTAATGATTCTGAATTAACAAAAAAATAATGAAGAATAAAAAGAATATCAAAAAACAGATACCACGAGCTGTTAGCTTCGCTGGCTACGTCAGGAGCCTGATGATCATGTGCACCTATGCCTGCCAGTTAAAATGCAGTTACTGTGAAGTAAAACACCTCTCCCTTTCCATGCCGAAAGAGGTACTCCATAAAGCAATTGACCTGCTTCTGAGTACTAAAAGTCAGGAAGTCCTTTTAAGGTTCTGGGGCGGTGAGCCATTATTGAGGTGGGATTTTATTAAAGAGGGGATTAAAACAGCAAAAGAAAAAGCCGTTAAAAAAAGAAAAACCATACGCTTTATGATAACAACCAACGGCCTGTTGCTGGATAAAGAAAAAATTGATTATTTAAAACGCCATCCCGTGGAAGTGATGTTCTCTCTTGATGGAGATGAAAAGACCAATCAGACCCACAGGTTTACGGATTCCGGATCAGGGACATATCAGAAGACATTGAATAATCTTAAATTGCTTATCGGATCATCCATACCCTATTTTATCAATATAGTAGTTAGCCCGGTAACCACCCTGAACCTATGCAAGAATCTTGAATTTTTAAAAGAACTGGGGAGTAAAAGAGTACAATTATGTTATCAAAACGGTAATTTCTGGCCGGAAGCAAAAAAGAATAAATTGATCAATGAATTGAAAAAATTCATCATAAAAAAAGGCGGTGACAGTAATTTTCTGATGAACTATACCAACGACTGTGAACCGACAATGTTGAGCCAGGAGATCCTCGTTGATACGGACGGGAAGGTTTATTCTGATGCAGCTGTCTTTATGGAAAAAAAGTTTCCGCGTCTCCGGGGTCCCTACTTTAGAGGCCGGGTAAATGAAATTAAAGCGATCGATTCACTCTTCAGATCAAGGAGAGATCTCTATCATATATATAAAGAGGCGTGTTCAAAAACGGAAAGCAAAATATTCCTGAATAATATTGATCTTGGATTAAAGCTGGACTCTTTTTTTAACAGCGCGCATAAGCAGTCCATAGCATCCAATGAACACCCGCTTCTTGTAACGATAATGAAAAGTGATTTTCATGAACAAAAAAAGGTCCTGTCGCAACTAAAGATCAAATCACTATTCCTGTATCTTAACGGCCCCTGTTTTAACAATTGTATCTTCTGTATGCATAAGGAGAGCCCTTTCAGTGACCTTTTCAAGATCGAACTTAAACTGAAAGAGAATCTGAAAATAAAAGAAAAAGAACTCTGTATTATAGGTAATGACCCGCTCAACCATCCTGAGATCGAAGAATTGGTTGATCTCTCCAGGCAATACGGCTTCAAGGAGATCCAGATCATGACATCCGGAGAACGGCTCAGTGACAGCCTGTTCTGTAAAAGGCTCATTCTTAAAGGGGCCACTTCCTTTTCTCTTCCCCTGTTTGGTGACAAAAAGGAGATCCATGATCCTATCGTTGGCACAAAAGGAAGCTTCTCACAGGTTATCCGTGCAATACAAAATATACTCAAGCTGAAGAAAAAAGTCTATATACACACCAATCTGATCAAACAGAACTTAAAAAACATGAAAGCCCTGGAAGGATTTGTCCGCAACGGCTTAAGAGTACCATTTGTTATATTACCGATCAGGCCAAAGACGACAAATATCTCCTTCTCAAATTTAATGCCTGCTTACAGGGAGATAATAAAACAGTTAAAAGGTGTTCATTCCCTGCTTGGATTTCCTCTATGTATAGTAAAACAGGTTCAAAAGGAACTCTTTAGAAATCCGGGTGATATCTCAGATTCAATGAAATTATATGTTCTAGGCCAGCGGTTTTTCAAACCCGCTCTTTGCAGGAAGTGTTTTCATTTCAATCAATGTACCGGAACATTCAGAGAATATCTGAATTATTTCGGAATTGAAGAATTAACACCTTTTATAGCAGATAAGACTTAAATCCTATGACACCTTTATCCCGTAAAAGACTGAATCTCTACAAATTTTTAACTGTAAAATTAACAGATGATGATCTTTATCCTCATTTTAATTACGGAGAAGAATTCACACTTACTGAAGTACAGAAATTCTGGAAAGAAACAGTAACCATGATAATAAAAAAAAGAGCGCCTGAACTGTTAGGGCTCTATATCCATATACCATTCTGCAAACAAAAATGCACTTTCTGTTTTTGTGATTCTTATGTTCCTTCCTCTTATAGAACAGTACAAGATTATATAGCAATATTAAAAAAAGAGATCAATACTTTTAAGGACATTTTTGACCCGGTCAGCTTTAATACGGTCTATTTCGGAGGCGGGAGCCCCTCTTATTTGAAAACAGAAGACCTTACTGCTCTGTTTGAATATATTAAAGAGAGCTTTCATATAAAAGCGGACGCTCAGATCATTTTCGAAGGTACTCCGGAGGACCTGACCGGAGAGGTCCTATCTGTGATCGCTGAGCAAGGAGTCAACCTGCTTACCATCGGAGCGCAAAGCCTGGATGCCAAAGTAATAAAACTGATCAAACGGCCTCAATCAAAAAAAAAATTTATAGAAGTATTTCGATCCGCACGTCAGCTCGGTATTACTTCAATAATGGTTGACCTGGTCGCCGGTCTGGAAGGCCAGTCATTTCGATCTTTTATGAAAGACCTTGAACTGGTCCTGGAATTGGGTGCTGATAATGTACAGGTTACCGGATTTACACCTTTAGCTCATACTCCATTCTGCATGGCAGGCAAAGTACTTTCTTCGCATCAGAAGAAAGAACGTGAAAAGATGATCGCCGGGGCCCATAAGGTTCTGGACCGGTTTTACAGGCAAAAAGGTTTTCGTGCATCCGGAAAAATTGTAAATCTCCAGGAAACCCAATTACAGAATGAAAATGCGTCTATCTTCGGCATAGGATACGGCGCCCAGTCCCATGCTTTTGGACAGGGCTGGTATCATCACCCCCATCTTGTTCCTATGAAGAAGAAACCGGATTACACAAAAATACCCCCCTTTATGGGAGTACGAGGCAGTATTGACGAAGAGATGAGGAGATTCATTATACATAACCTGAAAGGAGATATTTCAAGAAACCTTTTTTACAGGCTCTTTAAAAAAGATATAATAAAAACATTTCAAAAGGAAATTGGAGAAATGATCCGGTTGAACCTGTTCAGGATAGAAGAGGACCGCATTATCTCTTTGATCAAACGGCGTAAAGATCATCTGGTCCTGTCAAAGATCTTTTACAGCCAGGACAGATTAAAAAAGATTTTTAATGCCCATAAACACGAATACAGCGATCAGAAAAATTACCAGAAAGAGCTGGATACCCTTTATGCAGATACTGATTGAAGATAAAAAAATAAAACGGAAATTTTAATGGATAAAGAAAAATTCAAAAACCGAAACAAAGTAGCGGAAACACCTAAGTACTGGATAAGGCTTACCCGTTTTTGTAATAACAACTGTATCTTCTGTCTTGACAAGGGAGCTCAGAACGGGTCAGTGATTGATCTGAAAACCGTTAAAGCACAATTGAGGGAAGGCCGAAAACAGAATATTAAAAAGCTGGTCTTAAGCGGAGGAGAACCCACTGTGCATCCGGACTATCTTGCGATCATAAAGTATGCCGGGAGTATCGGTTATGAGGGTATTCAGACCGTAAGTAACGGCCGGATGTTTGCTTATAAAGGATTTTTACGAAAAGCTGTAGCCAATGGACTGACAGAAACCACTTTTTCCATGCATGGCCATAATAAAGAACTGTACGAGATACAGTCTCAGATCCCGGGATCTTTTAAACAGGCATTAACCGGTCTTGTAAATGCGCTGAAGACAGAAGGCCTGATCGTTAATATTGATATTGTCATTAATAAAACCAATTATAAATATTTAGAAGAGATCATTCGTTTTTACATAAAAATGGGAGTGAGTGAATTTGATCTTATGCATATTGTTCCCTTTGGCGGTGCATGGAAGAACAGGAAGAAGATCTTTTATGATCCTCGCCTTCACATATCCTGCCTGCACCGGGCTTTTGCACTGCAGAATGAATTTCCGTGGATCTATCTCTGGACAAACAGACTCCCCGCTATTTACCTGGAAGGATATGAAGAGCTGATCCAGAATCCTTTTAAACTTAAAGATGAGATCCGGGGGCGAAAAAGGATGCTGGAAGATTATCTGAAAAACGACAATCTTATGAATTGTCATGGTTCCCGGTGTAAATACTGCTTTCTGGAGATGTTTTGCAGGGACCTGATAGAACTGAAGAGATCCGGAATACTGAAGAGCATGCCCTATCCCTCTTGTATAAAATCAAAACAGCCTGACCAGGATCCGTATCTCTGGAAAAATTTTAAAATGGATAATTTTCTGGATTTTTATATTGAAAAACGTTATTTTATTAAGAGCTTTAGATGCCGTGACTGTGGACACAACAAGTCCTGTTCCGGAATGCAGATCAATTATATCCGCGAGCATGGATTTAAAGTACTCAAGCCTTTTAAACAGCCGGTAAAAAAGAGACGGAAACCGGGAACCGGAGAATAAAGATCTATGGCAAAATTATATTATATTCAGGTAACAAGAGAGTGCAATCAAAACTGCCGTTTCTGCTCCAATCCACCCAATGAAAGGATCTTATCCCAGAAACAAGGAAAAGAGTTGATCGATCATTATATTAAAAAAGGTTGTGACGGACTGGTTTTTACGGGAGGAGAGCCTACTCTATCTGAGCATCTGGGTGATCTGATCCGATATGCCGCAAAAAGAAAAGTATTTTTCCGTATCATTACCAATGGCCAGAAAATGGCCAACCTTGATTATCTTAAGTCCTTAAAAGAAGCAGGGCTTTATCACTTGCATCTATCTATATACTCCGTACGAGAGGAAGTGCAGGATAAATTAACCAGGACTCCGGGATCGTTGAAAAATATCATACAAGCCCTGGAGAATTTAAAAAAGGTTGGCGGGATCACAGTAGACATCAATATCGTTATCAATCATTATAATGCCGACCATCTGTATGAAAATGTAAAGTATTTCGTAGAGAAATTTCCTTTTGTAAATCATTTTGTCTGGAATAATTTAGATCCTTCTACCAGCCGGGCTCGGAGGAACAAGGATACGATCCCTACTCTTAATGAGTTGGAGCTCAGTTTACATGAGTCATTAGTCTATTTAACAGCACAAGGTAAAACTTTTCGTATAGAAAGACTCCCTTTATGTTATATATCAGATTTTGAGCACACTTCGACGGAAACCAGAAAAATAATCAAAGATGAAGACAGGTCCACCTTTTTTCTGGATAATAGAGGTTTCCTGGACGAAAAAGATTGGCTGGACAGATGGGGTTATGGCAAAGCTGAATGCTGCCAATGCTGTTTTCTCACCTCTATCTGTCCCGGCCTTTTTCATAAAGATAAATACTATTTCTCTAAAGAACTGTACCCTGTATTTGTTGATAAAGAAATCATAATCCGGAGGGTCCTCCATAAAACATAATAATAAAATAGACATTAATATGGGTCTTGTCTGTAATTGTCTCTGCAGGTTCTGTATGAATGGATTACCCGGCGAAGAGCGAATACTTGCCTCCTTCGAGACTCTGGCTGATGAAATAAAACGCTATTATAAAAAAGGTTATCGTGCCTTAGGATTTTTAGGAGGGGAGCCCACTATTCATCCCAAGATCATTGAGCTGGTATCTCTGGCAAATCAGTTAGGATATGAAAATATTGACATAGTCAGTAACGGAAGGATGTATCATAATAGAGCATTTGTTGAGAAACTTATAAAAAGCGGAGTAACCAGGTTTTATATTTCGATCCACAGCCATAAACCGGATATAGAGGATTACCTTACTCAGAAAAATGGGAGTTTTAAGCAAAAGATCGAGGGATTGAAAAACCTGATGGATCTCCGGAAGAAGGGATTTTTTAAAGATCGGATCTTTTTAAATACAGTGATCAATAAAAGTAATTACCTGTATTTAACAGACTTCATGCATTTCTATCATAAAATGGGTTTTATGGATTTCCGTTTTAATTTCATCCGTCCTGACGGAAGAGCCTATTTACATGGGAAAAAGATGGTCCCGCGGTATTCAACGGTCATGAAATATGTAAAGCAGGCCATTGAATTGTCCAAATCTTTGAGGGTAAATGTTTTTTTCGAGGGTATACCCTTCTGCCTGTTCCATAGATCAGAAATAAGGGATTTCAAGAACTACATTGGAGAATTCCGCGACGGAAATAAAAAGATAAGCCTTGGAGAAGCCCAAAAAAGGATCCGCTTTGAATGGAAGGAGAGGAGAAAAAACGAGTTAAGAACAAAGGAAGAAACCTGCAATCCATGTGTATATAACCCGGTCTGTGAAGGGCCCTGGAAAAATTATATTCAATTTTACGGTTTTAAAGAATTTAGACCTGTAAAAAAAGAAGTTTTGCATACGGACCGTTCAGATAAAAAATTAAACAGCTACTCTTATTCTTTACACAGATCAAGATCGAAGAGAAGATAGATCTGAGTATAATAAAAATATTCTACTGCAATTTAAAAAATATATATTATTTTATCATAGTACATCTAATTTCTATTCTCCACAACACTGCTTTGAAACAGCTTTCCTTTAGTCTTCTCTGCAGATCATTTTTGCGGTATCTTCATTAATTTCACGATTAAAAAATCCCTATAATTTGATCTTTGATCGAAAAAAGACTCTGGAAGAACTGTATTATTTATTAAAATAAATTAAAAAAAAGTGGAAAAATGATAAAAATGAACTATATTATAATAAGTAGAGTATGGTATTAGTTTTATACATATATCATTACTTTAGATCTGGAATTAATGATATTAGATGGTGAAATTAGATGATAAAATTTCCAAAAATCAAGAAAGATATTAAAGCTTTTCTTTCCAGCGAAGAAGCAAAGATCACAAAAAAGAAAGCTCTTAAGATAGGTATTGGATTGATAATAACCTCAGGTATGCTGGCCTCAGGTTTAACTGCAGCCAGCCATACAAATTATTTTTCAAATACCAGTCCGGAGATTCCGGTAGAACCCGTGCCGGGTGACCCGCCAATCCCTGAGCACCCTCCTGTAACAGGCCCTCAAAGGAATCCCAACCATGTTTCTCACTCAAGTCACGGATCCCATGGTTCCCACGGATCACACGGTTCTCATGCTTCACACGGTTCTCATGCTTCACACGGTTCTCACGCTTCACACGGTTCTCATGCTTCACATGGTTCTCATGCCTCACACGGTTCTCATGCTTCCCATGCCTCACATGGTTCTCATGCCTCTCATGCCTCTCATGCCTCTCATGCCTCTCATGCTTCTCATGGTTCTCATGGACAATGGTAGAAGTATTCTCTCTGCAAAGCTAATCTGACCGGTTATATTTTATTTTTATTCTATTGGTTTATCTATAAAAAATTAAAAAAAAGTTGAAAAAGGAAAATTTATCACTATTATATTATTGAAAATAATCAAATTCAGTAATTCAGATAATAAGGTAAAATGATAGTCCTGTTAAAGGGAAAGAAGAAAGCATTTATTATTCGATTTTAGGAATTTAAATCATCAATTAAATATATGACTAAAATTACTTTTTTATTAAATTCAAAGATCACTTCTCTTGAAGCTGTTTATTCTACCTGTTATACTTTTATTGACAAATTTTATATTTATCTGGATAAAAACAGTAAAAATATTATTGTTACCCTTCAATCCAAAGAGGATAAAAAGATCAATTTAAGAAAAGCTGAAGGGGAATTCAGAAATGAACTTTTAAATAATCTTCTGAGGGAAGAGATCGCCAAGAACAATTCCAAGATCAGAGAGTACATTATCAGTCAAGCCCTCTATTCGGCTATTCCTACTGAAACGGATGAATTTATGGATCAGATAGAAGAAGATTACCTGGACGATCCCTTAGGGATCGCAATTCCCTGGGAAGATAAACCAAAGAAAAAAGCTAAGCCAAAAACCGATAAAAAGAAGAGTTCGACAAAAACAGGAAAGTCCAAGTGATCTTAAAATTAAATAAAGAGATCTATCCCCGGAAAACTATTCAAAAATCAATTGGCCTTTATAAAAAAATCGTAAACCTGACATTAAAAGAAGAAAAAAAATATTTTCTGGTTTCAGGAAAGATTGAGAAAGAGAACGAAGAACTGGTTAAAAACGAATTCTTAAATTATATTTTAAGTATCATAAGGCAATAATAATGAAGGAAATCAAAATACCCAAAATAAAAGTTGATCCTGAAAAGTGCGGATTCTTCAGGTTTAAAAAAATAAAAAACAATAAATACCTTCTGACAAATGACCTTGGTGAATATATTATCCTTCAGGAGAAGACCTTTAAAGCCCTGGTCAGAGGAAAGATCAGCGAAAGTGATCCTATTTACCCGGTTTTACAGGAACAGGGATTGATCAGGGATAAGACAGATTTCTCCGCCCTGATTGGTGAATATCAAAAGAAAAACCTCTTTTTATGGCAGGGCCCGAGTCTTCATATCATAGTTGTGACCCTGCGATGCAACCAGAAATGTTTATATTGTCAGGCTTCCTCACGCGGAGGTGACGAAAAAGGATATGACCTTGATCTTGATACAGCTAAAAAAATAGTCGATACAATATTCAAATCTCCATCAAGTTCCGTTGCTATTGAATTTCAGGGAGGAGAACCACTGTTAAACTGGCCGGTGGTCAAATTCATAATTAAATATGCCAACGAAAAAAATAAAACCGAAAAGAAGAACATGGAAATGAGACTGGTTTCCAACTTTTCATTGATGGATGAAAAAAAACTTGAATTTCTGGTTAAAAATTCGATCACTCTATGCACATCTCTCGACGGACCCGAAGAACTGCATAATAAGAACAGGATCTGGTCACATGGAAATAATTATAAACAGACGATTACATGGCTGAAAAAAGCCCAGGAAGAATATAAGGGAAGATTGGACAATAAATACCGACCGGGTGCTCTTGTTACCGTAAGCCGACTTTCTCTGAAATATCCCAAAGAGATTGTGGATGAATATATCAAGAGAGGGATCGAAGCCATCTTTGTCCGGCCCATGACCCCTCTGGGAGTGGCAAAAGAGCAATGGGGCCGAATCGGATACTCAGCTGAAGAATACCTGAAATTTTATACAAAAATTTTAGATCATATCATAGCATATAATTTAGAACATCCTAAAACCCGCTTCCATGAAAATTTTGTAAAGACGGTCCTGGCAAAGATGTTAACGGAATATGATCCCAATTTCCTGGAACTGCGTTCGCCCTGCGGAGCCGGGATCGGCCAGCTCCTTTATAATTATGATGGCAAAATGTATACCTGTGATGAAGGAAGAATGATAGGAGAAGATACTTTCTGCATCGGTGATGTAAAAAAAGGTTCCTACCGGGATATTATCTCCCACCCAACCGTAAAAAGCCTGTGCCTGGCTTCCTGTTTAGAAGGATTATCCTGTGATTCCTGTGTTTATAAACCGTATTGTGGTATCTGCCCTATTTATAATTACGCGACATGCGGTAATATTTTCAGCCAGATGCCTTTGAACGAAAGATGCAGGATCAATATGGGGATTTTTGAATACCTTTTTAATAAGATGCAGAACAATAAAATCAGAGACATCTTTATTAAGTGGGCCGATTATACATTAGAAAATCTGATAGATCAAAACCAGTAATTAAAAAGATCCATCCCCCAACCTGCAATATCCGGGATTAAAAGGATAAAGGGTATGCATAATAAATTTTTTCAAAAGAACAATCTCTCTTTAATTCTTACTTTACAATGCAATCTGCATTGTGATTTTTGTCCTGTTAAGATAAAGAACCTTTCTTTAAATTTCAATACGGCCGGGAAAGCTATAGATTTTTTTCTTTCATTACCGGGAAAGAAAAAAAGGATAAAATTTTTTGGTGGAGAACCGCTCCTTGAAATTGACCTGTTGAAAAAGATCGTTCTCTACGCTGAATCACAGGCGAAAAAACTGAAAAAGGAGATCACTTTTGTCCTCCCTACCAACGGTACTCTCTTAAGTAAGGATATTCTGACTTTTTTACAGGATCATAAGATCGATCTCATTCTCAGTATTCACCATTTAATAAAAATAGATAAATCGATCTTTAATTCTTTAGTTCATTTTTCAGGAATCTGTTTGAATATGGATATCCTCCCTGAAAAAGCAGGAACTCTTTTGTCTGAATTCCGCAGACTGTATAAACTGGGATTTAAAAAATTCAATCTGTTACCGGCGTATTACATATCCTGGACCGAGGAAGAGCTGAAAATTCTGGAACAACAGTTTATAAAGATCAAAAATTTCTATTCCCAGCATAAAGATATACAATTTGCAAACCCGGGCCTGTTAGGTGAGATCCCTTTATACAACTCCTGTTATACGATCGATCCAAACGGTCAACTATTCAGCAGTAATATTATCCTCTCTAAACATTTTGAACAATATAAAGATCTTCTGCTGATGGGAGACCTGAAAACTCAAAAGTTCAATCAGAGCCCTATACCCTCTCTTAAGAGACTGATCCAGAATAACCTTGATAAGAAGATCCTGAAATCAACGCTGCAGGCAGATCACCTGTTAAGTAAATTCATCAACTCTTTAGGAAACTTAAATCCTGTTAAAAAAGCAGATATTAAAATAGGTTATTCCTGTAATAACTACTGTAAATTCTGTGTGCAGGGTAGAAAGAGAGACATTCTTCCGGATATGACGACCGGTGAAGTAAAGAAGATCCTTAATAAAGCCAGAAGGAACTGTAAGGGTATAGTTTTTACCGGCGGAGAACCTACTGTTAGACCGGATTTTCTGGAGCTGATCCGCTATACAAAATCCCTTGGATTTGAACGGATACAGGTCCAGTCCAACGGACGGATGTTTGCATATAAAAAATTCTGCCAGGCTTCCATTCGCTCAGGTGTAAATGAATTCGGGCTGGCATTGCATGGGCATATTCCAGAACTTCATAACTACCTGACCAGTAGTGAAAGTTTTTTTGAAACTATTCAGGGATTTAAAAATTTAAAGGAATTAGGGCAACCGGTATATGCCAATACTGTTATCACAAAATCCAATTACCGGCATCTGGAAGAGATCGCCGGGCTGCTGGCCTCCCTGAAAGTAGAGCAATTTCAATTTGCTTTTGTTCATGCTATGGGTTCAGCCGAAGAGCACTTTCCTTCCATTGTTCCAAGAATGGCTATGGTTATACCCTATGTTATAAAAGGACTGAATACAGGTATTAAAGCGGGAATACAGGTGATGACCGAAGCGATCCCCTATTGTTTAATGCCCGGATATGAACGGTATATTGTGGAAGCATTTATACCTTCAACAGAAATTTATGAGCTGGACATGAAAATAGAGTTTGATAAAGTAAGGCCGAAGCTGGCCAAAATAAAGGGAAAGGAATGCCCGAAGTGCAAATATGATAAAGTCTGCGAAGGAACCTGGCGGGAATATCCCAAGCATTTTGGATTTTCAGAATTCAGACCGATACTTTCTTAAAGTTTGATTTTATATTTATTCTTTTTATGAAACGGATTTAAAACTATCATAATGAATATACTTCTTTATATTTTATTTATACCGGCTATCCTCTGGATAGGAGTCTCCTCTACCCTCTCAGATATTAAAACAGGAAAGGTAAAAAACAGATTGATCATATACGGGCTTTCATACGGTGTTATCGTATACATCCTTCTTTTTCTCTGGACCGTTGCCAGGAAGTATTCTGTTTTTTTGGCGATACATGCAGGGGAGACCCACTACCTCAGCTACCATTTCTATCTTGATGTAGCGATCAATGTAATTTTAGCATTAACAGCAGGGATACTATTATGGAAATTCAATGTATGGGCAGCAGGTGATGCCAAACTATTTACTCTTTTTTGTCTTCTTGTACCCTTGACTGTTTACTCCGGAGAAAAAATAGTTTATTTTCCTTCGTTAATGATATTGCTCAATTCTTATACGATTGCCTTTTTTTATCTTGTATTTACAGGAATCTATAAATTAGTCTTTCAAAATAAAAGTTTACTCAAATTCTTTCACAGTGGTAAAAAAAAGAGCCTGTCTTCTTTAAAAAAGATCAAAAAAAAATTTACAATAGTTAAACTCTTTTATGTCTTTAATATAATATTAATTTTAACTATTGCTTTTTCTCTTGTATCACTCATAAAATTTAAAATAAGCATCTTGGGTTTTACTTTATCATCCCAGATCCTCACTTTTTTAGTTCTTTATTTGGGTTTACGGCCTGTGAGAATGCTGTTAATGAAAAAGGAAAAGATCAACCTTTTTATTTTCCTTTTTTTGATCATCTTATCCTATTTCCTCTGGAAAAGTCCTTCATTAAAATTTAATCCCTTTATAAGGATTTTACAATTCACAAGTGGATTTTTTATCTTTCTGTATATTCTTAGAAGGCTTGCCCGTTATATATCTAAAGCCGGGGGAATTAAAAAAATCAATCTAAAAAATCTGAAACCGGGTATGATTTTGACAAAAGAAACAACTATTTTATTAAAAAAGAATAAAAAATTCTTTGAGACACAACTTGGGCCTCTTTATTTTGATGGGCTCTCTTTGGAGCAAACAGAAAAGATCAAAAAATTCCTTCAGAATGAGAAAATAAAAAAGATCGACATCTGCCAGACTTTCCCTTTTGCGCCATTTGTTTTTGCCGGTACACTGGCTACGTTAATACTCCGCGGGTCAGTTTTTAACTATCTTATGAAACTATTCAATTAATCTTAATATTTTATAAATATCAAATTCCTTTCTACCATAGTTTATTGTTTTTCGAGTTATCTTTTTATAAAATTCAGGATCATCCAGTTTTTTAAGGAACCGTTTTACATCCTTTGCATTTTTAGCAAAAAGAGCATAATCTTTTAAATGTTCGGTTGCTTCCACTTTAGTGGTTATGACAGGTTTCCCATACCAGATCGCATCTGAGATACAGGTTGAGTGGGTGCTGAGTATATTCCTGAAGAGACAGATGGTAATTCTGGTGTACAGAAGAAGTTTACAATAATATTGCTCATCAATGCGGTTTAAACAGATAAAATTGTCGATCTTATTTAACAATCCTAAGTATTTGCGGTCATAGCTGCAGTCAAAATTAGGATTATCTTTATCCGGATGATGTACTGCCGAATCACAATGGGTGATGATAACCTTTTTTCCCTGGAACAGATCCTGGTTTTCATATAAAAACTGATAATCCCTGGCTCCTCCCCCCATGAAAAGATAGTCAAAAAGAAAATTTTGCGGCACTTTGAAAAAAAGATCCAGACTTGGAGGCCAGTTTATCGAAGCTTTAAATTTTATTAATGGCTCCGACGGATTATAAATATGATGCAGCGTACTCTTAAACAGGTTAAAGTAAGTTATTTTTTTATTTGATTTT